>JBEVMI010000048.1:0-3767 GCA_040508685.1 Spongiibacteraceae bacterium | reverse complement strand
AACTGGACGCGTGCGCCCGTCGCGGCCGACTGCCGCGCGCGGTCATCATAGTCGATTTGTATGGCGAACCGGCAGATTACCATGAGATCGAGAAAAGCTGCTCGCACTACGAAGTGCCGACAATCCAAGATGCGGCCGAGGCGCTTGGAGCAACATATGGCGGCAGGGGTGCAGGCGGGCACGGACACGTCGGCATTTTGTCGTTCAACGGCAACAAAATCATCACCACTTCCGGTGGCGGAATGCTCGTTTCCAATGATGGGGAGCTGATCGAACGCGCCCGCTTTCTTGCCTCTCAGGCGCGCGATCCCGCGCCGCATTATCAGCACTCATGCCTGGGATTCAATTACCGGATGAGCAACGTGCTCGCAGCCATCGGTCGCGCGCAGTTGCGCGTCCTGCCGGAGCGGATCGCGGCGCGACGACGCAACTTCGAATTTTACTTCCAACGACTCGCTGCAGTGCCGGGGATCGAGTTCATGCCCCGGCAGACGCACGGCAGCGGAAACTACTGGCTGACCTGCATCACGATTGACCCGAGCGAGTTCGGCGCCACGCGCGAAGAGGTGCGGCTCATGCTGGAGGCGCACAACATAGAGGCGCGGCCAGTTTGGAAGCCACTGCACATGCAACCAGTCTTTGCCGGATGTCGTGTTCGCGGCGGCGAACGCAGCGCGGCGGTTTTCGAACGTGGCCTCTGCCTGCCAAGCGGTTCGAATCTATCTCGAGCCGACCTCGAGCGAATCAGCACTCTCATTCTTGCGGCGCGAAAATCCGTTGCCGCCACTGCGTTATGATTCGTGCGCTGATTCATTCACTCGTCATGTTCCTGCTGCGCACGCAGGCGCTACGCCTCCTCGCATTAATCTGTGTGTACGGAGCCATTCTCGGCCTAGGTATCTTCGTTGCGTATCAGCTGCGGTTCGATTTAAACGTGCCGGATAACATCGAGGAGGGCATGTTTTTCGTCTGCGCGCTTACAGTAGCGGTGCGGCTGGCGTGCCTCTTCCTGTTTCACCAGTTCGATGGGCTACTCACTTACTTTAGCACACCCGATCTGCGCCGGCTTCTTTCTGCCTGCTCGCTCGCCACGCTGGTTATCGCCGCGCAGCGTTTCACTATGGGCGTCATCTTTGCGCCGCCTTGGGGTGTTATCCTCATCGACTTCGTTCTGAGTATTGCTTTCATTGGTGCGTTACGACTCTCGTTTCGCACCTTGCGCCATTTCGTCTGCGACCCGGCGGGTCCGACGCCCGGTAAGGTGCGGCGGATCGGCATCGTCGGCGCTGGTGATTGCGGTGCAGTGCTGGTCAAAGAACTACTGCGCAGTCCATGGCTTGGACTCCGGCCAGTGGCATTTTTTGACGACAAGTATCGCCGCGGCTGCGGGATTCACGGTCTTCCACTAGTCGGCCGGCCTGAACACGTCGAGGGGCTCAAAGAAAAATTGCGCCTTCATGAGGTGGTGATCGCGATGCCCTCGGCTTCGCCGAGGCGCACTCATGAAATACTCAAACTCGTTAACCGAGCCGGTTTACCCTGCCGCACAGTTCCCTCGCTTGATCAACTGGCGGCCGGACGCGTCACTATTACTAATTTGCGGCCGCTGAACATTCACGACCTTCTCGGCCGGCGGCCGGTGGAAATTAGTCATGAATCGGTGCGTGCCATCATCGAGGGTCGAACCGTAATCGTTACCGGGGCCGGCGGAAGCATCGGCAGCGAATTGTGCCGCCAAATACTTCCGCACCGGCCAGCCGCTCTGATCATGCTCGAGCGTTCCGAACCGCAGATGTTTGTGATCGAGCAGGAGTTGCGAGATCATCCTTCGCTTAACGGCACGTCACTCGTGCCGGTCATTGCCGATATCTCACGGCCCGGCCGTTTACAGCAAACCTTCCATCGCTTCCGGCCGCACGTCGTTTTTCACGCTGCCGCGCACAAGCATGTGCCCTTAATGGAGCGTCAGCCTGAAGAGGCCATTTACAACAACGTCTATGCGACATCGTTGCTGGCCGACATCGCGGTGGAGTATGCGGCCGAGCGTTTCATCTTTATTTCCAGCGACAAGGCGGTCAACCCCACAAACGTAATGGGGGCGACAAAGCGCCTGGGAGAAGTTTATTTGCAGGCAGTCGCCCGGCGGCAGGCTGGAACAAAGTTTATGGCCGTGCGCTTTGGCAACGTGCTCGGCTCTTCCGGCAGTGTCGTACCCACTTTTGCGCGCCAAATCGCCGCCGGCGGGCCGATCAAAGTCACTCACCCCGAGATCACACGTTATTTCATGACGATTCCTGAGGCTGTATCGCTCGTGCTGCAAAGCTCCGTCTTCGGTAATAGCGGTGATATTTTCGTACTGGACATGGGAACGCCAGTCCGTATCACTGACCTCGCGAGGAAAATGATTGCACTGGCCGGACTTAGTCCCGGCGACGTCGAGATCGCATTCACAGGGTTGCGTCCGGGCGAAAAGCTTTACGAGGAGCTCAGCCGCGACGTGGAAGTAGTTACGGCAACCCCCCATCCAAAAATCGCGCGCCTTGTCTCCCCAGAACGACGCATGAACGGAGCGGATTTTGTCGACCGGCTCAGATCCGCTTGCGAGGCTAGCAACGCCGATCCTCAAGATCTCAAATTGCTGCTAGCGCGCTTTCTCCCCGAGTACAGGCCTGCGCACACCGAACCCGCTCCGGCGCGCATGACAGCTATCGCACAGCAGCAGAAACTCGCATAGATGGCCGCCACGTTAAAGCCTGACTCTGACGGCGCCGAGCGCCTGGCTTCCTCAACAATTCGACGGCAGAGGAATGGCCTACCCGCTTTTCATCAAGCCCAGAGCTGGAAGCGTGTCGAGCAACGCGTTCAAACTGCACAATGAAAAGGAGCGCCAGCCGTCGAGGTATCGGTCGTGTCCTGACGATAACCGGTCAACGTGCCAGCCACATAGATGGAGAACATGTGAAACAGGGACTTGTCATCTGGGGAGCGAGCGGCCATGCCCTTGTCGTTGCTGACATCATCAGGCTGATGAACACCTACCAGATCATTGGCATGATCGACGACAAACCGGAGCTTGCGGGCTCGGAATTCGCCGGATACGAGGTGCTGGGTGGGCGCGAGAGCCTCGACAGTCTGTGGGAGAGGCAAGTACGGACGATGATCGTCGGGTTCGGTAACTGCCACGGTCGCCTTCAGGTCGCGCGGTTCCTTCGCGAGCGGGGATTCCTGCTGGCAACCGCAGTCCATCCGCGAGCAACGGTTGCCGCCGATGTTTCGATTGGTGCCGGATCGGTGATTGTCGCCGGCAGCGTCATCAATCCCGCTGCTGCAATCGGAGAGAATGTGATTATCAATACGAGTTCAAGCGTCGATCACGAATGCATAATCGGGGACGGGGTACACATCGCGCCGGGGGCGCATTTGGCGGCGTGTGTCACCGTCGAGCGAGGTTCGTGGGTCGGTATCGGTTCGGTGGTAAAGGAAGGGGTGCATATCGGCAGCGATGTGATGATTGGCGCCGGTTCGGTAGTGCTGCATGATATCCCCGATGGAGTGCTGGCATACGGAGTTCCGGCCCGTGTCGTTCGTCAAACAAGTCCGGCCGCTTGACTGAAGTTCAATTGAAACGAGTAACTTTATTCCTATCCCTTGGACCCGAAAACCAAATTCCTATCCCTATCGAGCATGCACACCGATCAAGAAGACAACTTCGGCTCTGAAGACAAAATCCCGCTCGTCGACCGCCGTAACTTCCTGCGCGGGGTGGC
>JBEVMI010000483.1:0-3100 GCA_040508685.1 Spongiibacteraceae bacterium | reverse complement strand
TTGAACACCGGCCGATTACACCAAGCCGATCTGCATGAATAGCAAACGTACGACAATCCATATCGCCATCATGCCGAACAGATCGGCGAGAAAAGTCGTTCGCCGCGCATAGCGGTAGGCCAGCAGAAAGGTGGAAAAACCCAGTATCCAGCCCACCGTGGGAATCAGGGCGAGCAGCCCAGTAACCGCACCGATGGCTAATAAAGGCAATGAATAACGCTGAACAGCTTGCATCATGGCGACCATGCCACTCCCTCCCGTGAAACATCCTTTGGATCATCCCAATCTCATCAATCACGCAACGGCGGCTTCCTGCCACCTTGCGATGCCGACACCAACAACACCACCATGCTAGGGCGGCCTGGCGCTGCGCAGCTTGTATAAATCCGCTGTGTCTTTGAATAATTCGGCTGACTTGCGACGACGTAAAAACGGGCCGGATTATTGAGACCCATGGCGATGCAGAGCCAGTAGAGCCGCTGTTTCCGACTGATAATCGGCAGCCTCGGTCAACGCCGTCACCAGGGCGACACTGCCGACGCCGGTGGCCAGCACCGCCGTTGCACGCGCCCGGCTGATCCCCCCAATCGCGCAGAGAGTGTAGTCAGGCTTCAATAAATTGCACCACAGGCGCAATTGCTCGACACCCTGATCGGCAAATTTCATGGCCTTAGTGGTCGTCGGATAGATCGGGCCCAGCGCCAGATAACTGGGGCGCAAACCGTGCGCACGCGCCAACTCGTAGTAGCTGTGGTTGCTGACCCCCAGGCGCAGACCGGCGCCGCGGATCGCCGCAATATCGGCACCATCCAGATCCTCCTGCCCCAGATGCACGCCGTAAGCGCCGTGTTTGATCGCCAGCTGCCAATAGTCGTTGATGAACAGACGCACGCCATAACGCCGGCTCAGCACCACCGCGCGTTCGATTTCAGCCTCCACTTCTGGCAGCGGCTTATCCTTCACGCGCAACTGGATGGTCGTAATGCCGAGCGGCAACAGGCGTTCGATCCACTCCGCCGATGGCATCACCGGATACAAACCCAGCTCACCACCGCAATCGACAAATGGCTGCGCAGGTTCTGTCGACAAGGTTTGCGACAGCACCGGCAAATCCGCCAGCGCGCCGGGCCAACCACCATGCGCAATCGGACCGGGACCACCGCCGAGCTGCCGCGATACACGCAGCCCCTGCGTGACATACATTTTCGCCAGCACCAGCGCATCTTTCAGCGCATATCCGCGCGCGACAGCTGCTGCGACCGCCGCCGCCAATGTGCAGCCGCCGCCATGGGTATGAATGGTGGCGATGCGCGGACCACTCAGCCAGAAACCTTCGCGCCCATCGGTCCAGTAATCGTGGCACTGCTGTTTATCGACTGAGTCTTTATCGAAGACGAAATGGCCGCCAGTAATCAGTACCGAACGCGCACCGAGACCCACGAGATCGCGCGCCGCCTGTTCGACTTCAGCGGGTCCACCGATGGGACGCCCGAGCAAAATCTCGGCTTCGTGTCGATTCGGCGTGAGCAGATCCGCACGCGGCAACAATTGTTCGCGCACAATGACTCCCGCTTCGCCCTCCAGCAACGACTCGCCACTGCTCGCCGTCATCACCGGATCGCAGACAACGAAGCCGTCGTAGTCGGCAAGATATTTGGCGACACAGCGCACCGTGGTTGCAGAAGCCAGCATGCCGAGTTTGATCGCATGCGCCGGCATATCGCTGTCGAGCGCATTGATCTGCGCCGCCAGACTTTTATGCGGCGTCACTTCGATATGGCCCACCGCAAACGAATTTTGTGCCGTAATCGCCGTGATGACACTGCAGGCATGCACACCGAAATCACGAAACGTCGGCAGATCGGCCTGAATGCCAGCACCGCCGCCAGAATCGGAGCCGGCGATGGTCCATACAATCGGTGATTTACCCACCATCATTTTAGAATCCACCAAACTTGAAAAGCGTCGCGAGCGCCGGCAGGGCAAGGCGCGAGGAGCGCAAAAAACCGGAGTTTACAACGAGTAAATGAGGATTTTTTGCGCCCCTCGCAACGCGGCCCTGCCATGCGCAGCAGCTTTTACTGCTGATGCCAGAAGGGTGTGCCTAGCGTCGGCGTGCTGGGCTGTGCGGTTTGCCGCTCCGGCATCGCACCCGCGCGCCAACTTTTATGACCGGCAGCGATCGCATCGCGAAAAGCTTCCGCCATCAATACCGGATCGGCGGCCTGCGCCACCGCGGTATTCAACAACACGCCATCGAAACCCAATTCCATCGCTTGCATCGCGTGCGAGGGTTTGCCGATACCGGCATCGACAATTAGCGGCACATCGGGAATACGGTCGCGAAGGGTTTGCAATGCATACGGATTCATCAGGCCGCGTCCGGTGCCGATCGGCGCACCCCACGGCATTAACACCTCACAACCAACATCGCGCAGACGCAGACACAACACCAGATCGTCGGTGCAATACGGAAATACCTGAAACCCGAGCTTGATTAATTGCGCCGCCGCATCGAGTGTGCCGAACGGATCCGGCTGCAAGTTGTAATCGTCACCAATCACTTCGAGCTTGATCCAGTTCGTACCGAAAATTTCGCGCGACATCTGCGCCAACGTCACCGCCTCCTGCGCGGTGCGACAACCCGCCGTATTCGGCAGCAAATCGCAATTCAACGTTTTAATGAAATCCCAAATCGTATTGCCACCGCCCTCGCGCGGATTCTGTCGACGCAGCGATACTGTGACGATTTGCGCAGCGCTGGCATTGATCGCATCGCTCATGATTTGCGGCGAGGAATACAGCGCCGTGCCGATCAGGAAGCGGCTGTCGAATTGTTTGCCGTATAAGTTCCAGCCTTGCATGGTTTCGGTCTCTGTCAGTTCGAGCGATCAGGCTGTGCGGACAGCAGTCACAGGCCTTCTAAAAACTATTCCTTGTGAAGAAAAGTGTCTTCTGCTTCGAAAGCTGGCGATCAAACACCATTGATTGCAGGCACTTAGTAATGAATAATTTGGCCTGTAACCGCTATCCGCACCGCCTTTGGCCAGATTCTCTGCCAACTCCACAACGACCATTCGGGTGTGGCGGAGATCGGAAG
>JBEVMI010000480.1:0-6295 GCA_040508685.1 Spongiibacteraceae bacterium | reverse complement strand
CTGAAAATTGTTGAAGACCGCAAACGGTTTCCCGGCATCGCCGCAGAGAAGATTGAAAAGCCCTTGTTCATTCGATCCGCAAACAGACGCGGCCGGACACTGATCCGAAACGACTCGGTCGCGAGTGGGCGTCGCTGCAGGAACTCGCCTTGCAACGTGGTCTCGCCTATCGCGATTGCATGCAGGACTCGTCGCAAATCTGCGATGTGCATTACAACAGTCTAATGCGCGATCCGGTCGGCACGGTGGCCGGCATTTATCGACATTTCGGCATGGAGTTTACGGGTGCCGCACGTGCCGCGGTCGCAATGTGGCTGCGCGACAATCCGCAGGACAAACACGGTGTGCACAAATACACGCCGGAACAGTTCGGACTCGACGCCAATCACATCCGCGAACGTTTCAGCTTTTATGTCGACCGCTTCGCTGTGGGGCGCGATGGTTGAGATCGCCGCAACGGGCACTCTTTGTTACGCTACGCCGCTGCCACTTTAACGAGAAACCCCGTGACCAAAAGCAGCAAAGCCCCTATCGCCATCGATGAGATCGACCTATCCAGTCATGTCGCGAAAAAACATCAAAAGGTGTCGCAGATTGTCGCCGACGATTTGCGGCGCAAGATTGCTCACGGCGTTTATGCGGACGGCGCCAATCTGCCGCCGGAATCGCATCTGATCACACATTACGGAGTATCGCGCCCAACGATTCGCGAAGCAGTGCGGATTCTCGAAACCGAAGGGCTGATCGTCACTTCGCGCGGTGGCCCCAAAGGCGCCAAGGTGCAATCGTTCAGATCGGACCAGGCCGCGCGTATGGCCGGTCTGGTATTGCAGGTGCGCGGCGCATCGATTCTCGATGTATTCAAACTACGCACGATCATTGAACCGATCGCGGCGCGCGAAGTCGCGGAACGCCGGCCGCGCCCCGATTTTTCCCGACTTGAAGCGCTGCTGGAGTCTATCGAGGCCGCAGCGGACAACCCGCGCAAATTGACGCGACTGTTGCAACGTTTCGATGAGTTGTTGATGGAGCTATCGGGCAACCAGGCATTGTGTCTGGTCAGCCAGATGGTCAATCAGATACTCGAACTGCATATTTCGACGATTCCGGAAAGCGTGCGCGGCCTGCCCGCACCGAACGCAGCCGACATCAAAAAAAACCAGCGCGAATTTCGCCGCGTGGTCGAACTGCTGAAAGAAGGCAAAGGCGAAGAGGTCGAAAAGCTGATGCGGCAAATCCTCAAGAAAATCGAAGGCCATCACGCACGCCTCGAAGCCGCGAGCAGCCAGCTCAATATTATTTAACAACCAACCCGATATTAATTAATGAGAGGAGTCCACCCATGGATCTCGACCTGCGCAAGAAAGTCATCGCCATCGTCGGCGGTAGCACCGGCATGGGTTATGCGGCTGCCGAAGTCATGGCAGCGGAGGGCGCCACCCTCGCCCTGCTCTGTCGCGACACGCAACGCGGACAGTTGAAAGCCGATGCGCTTGAACAACGCTTCGATGTTGACGTCGGCGTGTTTGCCGCCGATGCCACGCAATCCGGTGCGCTCGATGCCGCCATCAATGCCGTCGCAACAACTTTCGGGGGGCTCGATGGCCTCGCCGTCACTGCTGGCCCGATGCAAAAAATGGCGCCATTCGTCGATCTGCTCGACGAGGACTGGAGCAGCTATTTCGAATCGCAGCTGATGACTACCGTGCGCGCCTGCCGCGCGGCATTGCCACTGCTGCAAACACGCGGTGGCGGCAATATCGTCGTGACCTCGGCGTATTCGATCCACCATCAAAGCCCGACGCTCGCCGCCTACTCCGCCATGAAACAGGGTATCGCTGGTATCGCAAAAAATATTGCAAAAAACTGGGGTGGGAAAAATATTCGCTGCAATTGCATTGCACCAGGCGCCATCGCCAGCGAGTCGCTGGACGAAGCGCGGAAAATGGCGGTTGCCAAATACGGCGACACGCTGTCGGCGGATGCAGCACTGAATAAATTCATGATCGACGAATGGGGTCTCGACGCGGCACTGCAACGCGTCGGCCAGCCGCGAGAAGTCGGCGAACTGATCGCATTCCTGCTGTCGAATCGCGCCAGCTACATGACTGGCGCATTGATCAATATCGATGGCGGTACCGATTTCTAATCAATACCGGGGTTCTGATCGGACAGCGTGCTGATCAGCCTGAATTTGCTGCGTGGCGTATCGTCGCGACGACGCCGTAGTCCACCTTCAGGTCACAGCCATTGATATAACGCGCACGCGGCGAACACAGGAATTCGACCGCATTGGCGATATCCAACGGTGTGCCAATGCGTTTGTTGGGCACCTGATCGAACATGCCGGCCGCCAGGACGTTGTCGCTTAATTCCTTGTTGCCCATCGGTGTTGCGATCATGCCCGGTGACAGTGAGACGATACGCGCACCACGCTCCGCCCACTGCTTCGCGCGTTGTTCACACAACCGCAGCACCGCATATTTGCTGAACGAATACGCCGGTGAAGCCAACCCATAAACATCGCCGGGGACCACAGCGCGCTGCAACAACGGCTCCATACGCTGAAGTAAATCCGGCGCCAGCGGCGCATCGAGAATGGCGTTGAGCTCCGTGTCGGGTACGGCAAAGTGGCCCGCCACCGAAGCGATACATACCGCGACGCTATTCGTCGTCGCCAGCGGCAGCAACGCGTCCAGCAGCAGTACTGTCCCCACCAGATTGACACGCAGGATCGGCTCCCAGGCTGCCAGTGCCGGCGACAATCCGGCGGTGTGTACCAGTGCACCGAATGGCGCTGTCGCTTTTACGCGCTCCGCCAACGCCGCGACCTCGGCAGCCTTGCTGATATCGACCACCATCGTCAGCGGCACGCTAAAACCATCCGCTCGCAGCAAGGCCGCAACGTGTTCCAGTTTTTCTGCATTCATGTCAACCAATGCCAACTGATAATCGCGCCCGAGCAACTGTGCGCAAACGCGCCCCATGCCCCCGCAGGCGCCGGTAATTATCGCCAGACTGCGGGTGTCGTTATTGATATCTATCGTCATTCCGATGGCCTCGCCATTTTTAATGTTAAGTATCTGTGATGTGGGAGCAGCTTGCGAAAAACTATTCGTCGACCCAATTGATGACGTTGCCGCCGCGAATTTTTTCCATCCACCACGGCGGGATACGCTTGGGCATCGGCACCGGCAGCATTTCAGCGCCCTGCTCTTTCAGAAAATTCTCGAACACCGAGGAATCACCCGAATAAGCGGAACCCTCACCGGCAACAAAACCATAGAGCGTGCAACCCTCGGGACCAGCGACCCACGGCCCGAACAGATCGCCATATTCCAGCATGATGTGGGTGCCCGCCTTGCAGACAATATCGCCGCAGCGAATCTCGCCCTGCAGGATGTAATTGATGTGATCTCCATGATGGCCGTGATAGGCCGACATCGCGCCCGGGTCCCACTGGTTCCAGAACGCGATATATCGCGGCGATAGTTCGATCCACTTTTCCCAGATCGATGCAATGCGACCATCGCGAAGCCGATAGCGCAACATCTCTTCTGATGGTACGTCGTCGATATGTTTGATACTCGGTCCACCACGCATTTTTTATCTCCTCGAATTTGGGTCGGTTAACACCCGTGACTATTATTCATGACAACACGTATTCAAATCAGCCCGCGTTAAAACCAATCGATTTCAAATCGGTGAATTCGTAGTAACCGTCTTCACCCCACTCGCGGCCGAGACCCGATTGTTTGAAGCCACCGAAGGGCATATCAGCATGCACATCGCCGGGGCCGTTGTTGATCATCACCATGCCGGTGCGCACGCGCAGCGCCATTTGCATTGCGGTACCGACATCGCGGGAAACGATACCACCGCCGAGACCATAGTTCGACGCATTTTCCAGCTCCACAGCTTCTTCATTGCTGTCATAACCAACTACGGCGGCAATGGGGCCGAACACTTCCTGTTGCGCCAGCGTGGAATCGTTAGTAACGTTATCGAATACCGTCAGCTCGAAAAAGAAACCACGTTCAAGGCCGGCAGGACGTTTGCCACCGCACACTAGCGTCGCGCCTTCGCGCAGCGCGATCTCCAGACATTTCTCGAAATGTTTGAGCACCATGTGATGCTGGAACGGTGCCTGCGCGCGCGTGAAACCCATCTCCAGCACCATCAGCTCGATCACTTCATCATGGCAAGGCAACAATCGATCAAGCAATTTGCGCAGCGCAGCGACACGTTCGGTGCGATGCAGACGCGGCCACGGCCCGCGATCAAAAGCAGTACGCGCCGCGGCCAGTGCGGCGTGACAATCTTCGATGCCCGCAACCGGCGCAGTAGCGAATCCAAACTCAGTGGCTGGATTAATTACCGGCTCGGTACCATGTTGCGGAGTGCGCCAATCGCCGGCGATAAATAGTTTCTGGTAATTGGTTTTCATGCCGTCTTTCCTATCGAGCAATCAGCTATCAGGCTTTCGTTCATCGGGTTTTTAATTATCAGACAGGCCATCCATCGTCGGGCCACCGCACACCGACAAGGTTTCACCGGAGATATGGCGACTGGCATCGGCCGCAAAAAACAGCACAGCCAGCGCGATGTCCTGCGGCGTGCCGACACGCCGCAATGGAATATTTGCTGCCATATCTTCGGGTTCGAAACCGGCACGCGCCCACGAACGCAATGCGCCCTCCGATGCCGTCGGCCCTGGTGCCACGCAATTGGCGCGAATGTTGTGACGCCCCCATTCCGCGGCAACTACTTTCGTCATCATCTGCAGCCCGCATTTCGCCGCGCTGTAGGAAGCCCCTCCGCGCACGCCGTTGATGCCGGCGGTCGATGAAATGTTGACGATGCTGCCGCCGCCATTTTCGATCATGTATTTGCCGGCCTCCTTCACCAGCATGAAGGGCCCACGCAGGTTGAGATTGATAATGTTGTCCCACTTCTCGATCGGCGTATCGGCAAACGGAAACATGTAACTGCCGCCAGCGTTGTTGACGACAATATCGATACGACCAAATGCCCCAATCGTTTTTTTCACCAGTTCGACGACACTCGTTTCATCGCGCACATCGCAGGCGATGGCGAGATGGCGGGCATCGCGCGTTTTAAATTCATCGCAGATCGCGATCAATTCGTCGTCGCGTTTGCTCGACAGCACGCAGATGGCGCCCGCCGCGGAGAACGTGCGGGCGATCTCGGCACCGATACCGGTGCCCGCGCCGGTGATTATTGCAATGCGATCTCTCAGCGAAAAAAATTTTTCCAGCATTTTTAACTCCTTCGCTTATGAACAATGAAGGGACTGACATCGCGATCACTCCCGCAGAACTCATTCGGCATCATCTCATCCATCTGGTATTCCAGCGCTTCGAGAATAAACGGAATCCAGCCGAGCCCGCTTTCCACCGAGACCATGTGCAGGCCGGGATATTTATCGAACAGACCACTCAGCAAAAAATTCGATAACGTGGCTGCGTTGCCGAGATAGAACAGCGCCGAACCCACGGCCATTCGCCGCTCGAAGGGAAAATCGTTCCACGCCAGTGCAAAGCCATCGAGCGCCGCTGCGAAATGGAAATTTATCGGGATTTTGCGCTCGTTACATAGCTCGAAAAACGGCGCCCAATAGCTGTTGAGAAAACCGGGAATACCGTAATTTTCGGGCTTGTCCGGCAATACAAAACCCTTGAGGCCGAGCACTTCGACGCAGCGAATGGCTTCCTTTGATCTGCGTGCAGCCAGAATTCAGATACAGAATTTGTGCCCAGATACCGAACTCATCGAGCACCTTGATGCGTTCCTTCACGTTATACGACGAAGGATGCATTTCTTCAAATGTGGGGAAGCTGAGTTTGCCGAGAAATTTGTTGCGTTGATTGTCGACTACAGTGCCGCCAAGCGTACCCATGTTGACGTCACCGCAGAACCACATATCCATGCCGTCGATACGGCGAATAAACGGCATTCGGCTTTTCATCGATGCCGGCGCACGCGATGTCCACAGATCCGGCGGCTCGGTGAAATGCGCATCGCAGACTTTAAGGCCTTGCGAAATCGCACCCGGGCCAAGCACATCGGTGACGGGCTTGATCATGCCGCCACCGCACTGCACACCTTCAATAGCCCAGTAAGTCTTGGCATCGTCTTTTTTCGCCGTATCAGTCATCGTTCAATTCCCACCAATTTATTGTTAACGCCCGCTGCTGGCGTTTTTGAGATTGTTGGCTTTCACGTCACCGGTGGTGCGCAAACGCCGTTCGAGAATGCGCCAGGCGCCTTCTTC
>JBEVMI010000462.1:0-16757 GCA_040508685.1 Spongiibacteraceae bacterium | reverse complement strand
GGCAGCGGCAGGCGGGCGAGCGATTGATAGATGGTGAGGCGACTGAGGCGGGGCATGGGTCCGGTCTGGATGCGGCAGGGCGCTTATTGTAATGACTGGCGCGCCTGCGGTGAAACGACTACCTTGCGATGAGCGGTAGCACATTTAGCCGTTGTCGGCTGCGGTAAAAAATGAGTAGTACAGAGCGTTCACCACCATGGAAGATCAGCGTCGCCATTCCCGCACGGCCAGTACTGCTCTGGTCGAACTTGTCCATCCGGCACTTGGACGGATCGAGGTGAAGGCGCGCGATTTGTCCGATGGCGGTATTTTTGTTCTGATCGGGCAGCATGTGGCGCCACCTATTGGCACCGTGCTGCAGGTGCGCATCAAACGGTTTACCGGCGCGATCAACCGCGACCCGGTCGCGATGCGCGTGGTGCACCATCAGTCCGGTGGGGTCGGATTGGCCTTTGTCTGAGCACCTGTGGGTGACGCTCGGCGGGTTGAGTGATGAATGACACAGTGAACAACGATGCTCCCAGCGATGACGGCGCCGATCAGGCTGCATTGCGCACCTTTGAGTTGGCGCTGCGCGATCTATGGCGACTCGGCCAAAACGTTTTCCTGTGCTGGCGCGTTGACGGCGATGGGCTAACAGTTCTGTTTGCGCCGCATTATTACCTCGGTAATTTTTCGGCGAGCCTCAGCGATTCTTCACCGGTCGACCGTCTCGATGTACTCAATGGCCAGTTCATGCGCAAGCTGATTTCCAGCGAGCGCCGCATGAACGATGCCGATTTTTTCAGCACGGCGCGGCGGCTTGGTCTCAAGCCCACATTGATTTCAGCGGAGATCAACAGCAACACCGATGCGGCGACGCTCCAGCACGTCGAAGAATTGTTTAAACGTTACAGCATCAGCTACGTCGAAAGTCGCGCCGTGTTGCTGCTCGATATTGTGGATTTTTCGCTATTTACTCCATTCGAGCAGACCAGCCAGCTCAACAGCCTTTCGTACTCGCTCAATTCCGCCTACAGCAAGCTGCTGAAAATCGGTATCGAAGTGGAGTTTGCGCGCACCACGACCGGCGACGGTTTTTATGTGTGGAATCGCGCGCAAACCACGGGCGCGAATCAGGACCTGTTTTTATTCATGCTGCTGGTGATCGCCGATAACGCGATTGCTCGGCGCAAGGCGCGCGGCCATATCGTGCCGCTGTTGCGCACCGCGTTTCATATCGGCAGTCATTTCGAGTTTTATCAGGTCGAGGGTGTTAACCCCACGCTGTACAGCTACATCGTCGGCGACGTCACCATCGAACTGGCGCGCATGGTGGAAATCGCCAATCCGGGCCAGATTTTTGTCGGCGATTTCAACACGCGCGTGCCGACGTCGACGCGCGAAGAAGCATTTCTGTTAGATGTCGACAGCCAGCATTTTGTACAGCGTATCGGCCGTTTGCTGGAGCAAATGCGCGGGTTGGAACTGTCCGGAGAACGCATCGAATCGATGCATTGCCAGCTCACCGGCGAGACCGGAGCCTCCGCGGGGCAGAGCGTGCGGCGCTTCCGAATTACCGATAAGCATGGTCGGTCACGCTGCGCGTATAACCTGCGTCTCAATATTCATACGTCGGGCGGGCGGCGGCCGTTGATCCTGGGGATACAGGGTTACTATTTACCCAAGCCGGAAGGGCAGCGGAGTCGCGGCGTCACGCTGGAGGCCACCGTGCAGTCCCGCCGGCGCATTCATCAACCCAGACTGCTGTCGGAAGAGTAGGTCGTGGACGCCGCTGTTCATCCCATGAAAGCCTCGGCTATGGATATCACGGAAACCGTGGATGTCAGCTCTCCGGAGCCTGTCTGCGCTGCCGTAACCGCTATTTTCCAACGCCGTTATCCCGGCGCCGATCTGACACCGCTGCAGAGCCTGTTTGCCGATTTCGGTCGTCTATATCGCGGCGAGTACCCCGGTTTTTACGCCTGCGATACCCAATACCACGATATGCAACATGTGCTCGACGTCACCTTGGCCGCCGCGCGCCTGATCGACGGATATGAAGAGGATTACGTCGCTGGCGGTGGTGAACTCGCCGATTGCCTGGGTGCGGAAGTCGCCATGATCGGTATCGCCGTGGCACTGTTTCACGACGCCGGTTACATCCGCCGCAAAGGCGACACCCGCCACATCAACGGCGCCGAATACACCAAAATTCACGTCAGTCGCAGTTCCCGCTTCCTCGCCAGTTATCTGTCCGAGCTGAGCGCGAGCGGCGGCGGCCTCGATGGCGCAGCCCCGATAGCGGCCAAGCTGGTGCATTACACTGGCTACGAATTTCACCCCAGCGATATCGATCTCGACGACCCCAATCACAGCATCCTCGGCGCGCTGATAGGCACCGCCGATGTGGTCGCGCAAATGGCGGATCGCGCCTATCTCGAAAAATGTCGCGACCGGCTCTACCGCGAATTCGAACTCGGCGGCATCACTCGCGAAGTGGATGCAACCGGAGTGGAATTGGTGCGTTACGCCTCGCCCGAGGATTTGCTGCGGCAGACACCGGCATTTATACGCAGCACCATTGGCGATCGCCTCGACGCCATGTTCGGTGGTCTCTATCACCACGCAGCCACCCATTTCGGCGGGCGCAACTGGTACATGGAATCGATAGAACAAAATCGCCGCCATCTCGAACAACTGCTCGCTCACGAGGACGCATTGCTGCTGTATCGCAACCTGCGCCGAATTTCCGCTTAAGCCAAATAGTGCTGCCCCCTTTTCGCGCCGACGCATTTGCGCCCGGTCGCGCGCACGCGATCTCATTGCGCGGCGCAGACGGTATACTCGTTGTGTTGCCTTCGTGTGTCTTTCCATGACCTGTCCTCAGAGACAGGTCCTCCATGAGTTGTTGCCATGATGCCCATTACGGGAATTGGTCCCGAACGCCTGCGTGAATTCACCAGTTTTCGCACCCTGCCCGAGGATGATCTGGTCATTCTCGCCGGCCGCATCGCCGTCAAGGAGGCGCGCCGTGGTGAAGTCCTGTTTCGTTGCGGCGACATCGACAGCGTCGACGTATTTCTGCTCAGCGGTCGTCTGCAATTGGTGGCCGAAGATGGTCGAGAGCGCGCGTTGGACGCGGGCAGCGATGTCGCGCGTATGCCGATCGCCCGCTTGCGGCCGCGGCAGTACACGGCAACCGCGCTCACTACGCTCGAATATTTCACGGTCGATGTCGATCTGCTCGACTCGTTGATGGAAAAACGCAGCGCCGACGAGGAAATGGGCGTCGGCTTCGGTCTCGTCGAAATCGACTACGGCAGCGATGAATCGGCTGAAATGTTGCAGTCGTTCAAACACGATCTGGATGCACGCAAATTCAAGCTCACCAGCCTGCCGGAAGTCGCGCTTGCCATTCGCAAAGTCCTCAACGATGGCACCGCCGGTGCGCGCCAGGTTGCGGATCTGATCAATCGCGATCCGGCGATCGCGGCCAAAATCATTCGTGCTGCCAACAGTCCGATTTATTTTGGCGCGGCCAAATGCGACAGCGTGCAAAACGCGGTGGTGCGACTCGGGCTCGGCACGACGCGACAGCTGGTGATCAGCTTTACGTTGCGCGATCTCTTCCAGGCCAAGGCGCCGCTGCTGCAAAAATTGATGGCGGAAACCTGGCAGCATTGCGCCGATGTTGCGGCGATCAGTCTGGTGCTCGCGCGCCACACGCAATTGTTTAATCCTGAGGAGGCGATGCTGGCGGGTCTGGTCAGCAATATTGGTGTGCTGGCGGTGCTGAATTACGCGCAGACGTATCCGCAACTGCTGGAAGATGAAACGCTGCTGCGGCAGTGGATCGAAAAACTCAAGGGCCAGGCCGGCGCGCTGGTGCTTGAGCACTGGCAGTTCCCCGACGAAATCGTCGAGGTCGCGCGCGGCTGCGAAGATTGGGGACGCTGCCCGACCCCGCAGATCGATTTGTGCGATCTGGTGGTGGTCGCCACGCTGCACAGTTATATCGGCAAACGCAAACAGCCTTCGCCGCCGCGCATGGATCAGGTGCCGGCGTATCAAAAACTCGCGCTCGGTACACTGACGCCGGAGTTGACGCTGCAAATACTGGTCGAATCGCGCGAGCAGATCGAACAGGCGCGGGCCATGCTCGCCGCCTGATTTCTCATGCCGATATAAACAATGTCTGCTGCAATTTTTGTCGTCGATACTCCCCTCTCGCATGAACGCGCCGCTCTGTTGGCGGCGCGACTTTCATTGCCGTTATTCGAATTCATGCCGCCCGATGTCGGCTATGTCGCCGCGTTGCAATTCTGCGACGATCATTTGCAATTGCTGCCGGCCGATGCCAAACAATCGGGTCCGGTGTGTGTCGATTTCTGCGGCGGTGCCAATGCCTACCGATTACAGGGAGGTGCCGAGCTGATCGTCAAAGCCGTGCGTGGGCGCAGCAAGGAAACGCTGCGCGTGCTCGACGCTACCGCCGGTCTCGGGCGCGACAGTTTTGTGCTGGCGAGTCGTGGCCTGCACGTGCAGATGCTGGAGCGCTCGCCGATCATCGCCGCGCTGCTGGCGGACGGTCTTGAGCGTGCGCATCACTGCGGTGATGCGCGCCTCGAAGAAATTGTCGGGAATATGCTCCTGCAGCAAATGGACGCCAGTACCTATCTGGCTGAGCTGACACCAGAGCAACATCCGGATGTGATTTATCTCGACCCGATGTTTCCCGCGAGCGATAAATCCGCGTTGGTGAAAAAAGAAATGCGGCTATTTCAACAGCTGTTTCACGGCGCTGACGACAATTACGATGAGCTGTTGGATCTGTCGCGACAGCGCGCGCGTTTGCGTGTCGTGGTCAAACGACCGCGCAAGTCCGAGCCGCTCGCGAATGCCAGGCCCGATTACGCGCTGGAAGGAAAATCAGTGCGTTTCGATGTCTACGTCAGCGCCCCCGATCAACCCGTGCCGACACCGTAGGTATTAAATGTCGCTCGCCTTGGCTGGGTAATCCCGGTAAGCTCCGCATCTTCTATGCTTTCCGCCAGCCCCTTCTCAAGTAGTTCTGCTTTTTCGGTACTGCTCTTTCTGTGGTGATTGGCGGGTCCATTCAACATGGCCGCCTCGATTGCTATCACTCCGTGGTTGCATCTGCTGCTTTCACCCTCAGATTTTTTATTTAGGTAACGATATGACATCTTTTGCTTCATTGGGACTTATCGAGCCCCTGCAACGCGCTGTGCGCGAACAAGGTTACGAAACCGCGACGCCGATCCAGGCGCAAGGCATCCCCGTTATTCTCGCCGGTCGCGATGTGCTCGCCGCGGCGCAGACCGGTACCGGTAAAACCGCTGGATTTACATTGCCGCTGTTGCAGCGTCTCGCCGAAGGGCCGCGCGCGACCAATCGTTGCGTGCGTGCACTGGTGCTGACACCGACACGCGAATTGGCTGCCCAGGTCGGCGAAAGCGTGGAAATTTACGGCCAGCATTTATCGCTGCGTTCGACCGTCATTTTCGGCGGCGTCAGCATCAATCCGCAAATGATGAAGCTGCGTGGTGGCGTCGATATTCTGGTGGCGACGCCGGGCCGCCTGCTCGATCTGCACAGCCAGCGCGCCGTCGATCTGTCGCAGGTTGAAATTCTGGTGCTGGACGAAGCTGATCGCATGCTCGACATGGGCTTTATCCACGACATTCGCCGCATTCTGAAATTGCTGCCGCAGAAACGGCAGAACCTGCTGTTCTCGGCGACCTTCTCCGATGAAATTCGCGCGCTGACCAAAGGTTTGCTCGACAACCCCGCGAGCATCGAAGTGGCGCCGCGCAACACGACCGCACAGTTGGTAAAACAGACGGTGTACCTGGTCGATAAAAGCGACAAGGTCGATATCCTGAGTTATCTCGTGCGCAACAGCGGCTGGGAGCAGGTGCTGGTGTTTACGCGCACCAAGCATGGCGCGAACAAATTATCGGAGTTGCTGGAGCGCGATGGCATCACCAGTGCGGCGATTCACGGCAATAAAAGTCAGGGCGCGCGCACGCGTGCGCTGGCCGATTTCAAAGCCGGTGAAGTGCGGGTGCTGGTGGCGACCGATATCGCCGCGCGCGGTCTCGATATTGATCAACTGCCACATGTCGTCAATTTTGAATTGCCGAATGTGCCGGAAGATTATGTGCATCGTATCGGCCGCACCGGCCGTGCCGGCGCCAGCGGTGAAGCGATTTCGCTGGTCGGTCCGGACGAGCGCGCGTATCTGCGGGATATCGAAAAACTGCTGAAGCGTAAATTGCCGGCCGAGCCTGTCCCTTATTTTGAAGCGGGTGCCAATCGATCGACAGTGGCGCTGGAAGATATGCCGCGCCGTTCGCAGCCGCCGCGCCAGCCGCGCCCGGGCAATGCGCCGCGCAGCAATTCGAGCCCGCGCGGCGCGAATTCCGCTCGCGCTGGTGCCGCTACCGGCGGAGCAGCGCAACGCAATGGTGGCTCGGCACAGCGCAGTGGAGGTGCTCGCAGCAATACTGCCAACCCCGGCAGCGGTGGCGGTCGTGGCACCGGCGGCAATGGCGCCCGCGTTGTCGATGGCAACCGCGCCGATTCGAGCAACGCCAATAATCCTCCGGTAGTCAGAACCCCACGCCGCAGCGCCGACGGTTCCGCGCCGATCCAGCGCCGCGGCAGTGATTCCAGTCGTCGCGCCTGATCCACTTTTGTCCTGGGTTTTTGCTTTTCGAGCCCGGTGCGCCTGTGGTATAAAGCGCACCCCGCCGGGCGCCCGCGCTGCAGGTCGGGTCTTTATCGGGTAGCGTTTCTGCATCGGCAGGGTGCGCCCTTAACGCCACACACGTACCGTCACATGGATCTGGGTGCCTTTTAGTTCGGAAATGGTTCCGGAAATTGTTCCGGGAATTGCTTCGGCCAAAGGGTGGATCGATGGGGTGCGTGGAGGTTTAACCCAAACACAAAAGGTATTGTTATGACAGCTCAAGTCAGCATGCGTGAAATGCTGCAGGCTGGTGTGCATTTCGGCCACCAGACCCGCTTTTGGAACCCCAAAATGGCACCGTACATCTTCGGTGCGCGCAACAAAATTCATATCATCAACCTGGAGCACACCGTTCCGGCGTTCAACGATGCCCTCGCTTTCATTCAAAAGCTGGCTACCAACAAGAACAAGATCCTGATGGTTGGCACCAAACGCTCCGCTTCCAAGATCATCAAGGAAGAAGCAGCGCGTTGTGGCATGCCTTATGTCAGCAGTCGTTGGCTGGGCGGCATGCTCACCAACTACAAAACCATTCGTCAGTCGATCAAACGTCTGCGCGATCTGGAAGCCCAGGCGCAAGACGGTACGTTTGCGAAGCTGACCAAGAAAGAAGCGCTGATGCGCGCCCGCGACATGGAGAAGCTTGAACGCTCCATCGGCGGTATCAAGGATATGGCTGGTCTACCCGATGCGCTCTTCATCATCGACGTCGATCACGAGCGTATTGCGATCCAGGAAGCCAACAAACTCGGCATCCCGGTCATCGGCGTTGTCGATACCAACAGCAACCCGGATGGCGTTGATTACGTTATCCCGGGCAATGACGACGCGATTCGTGCCGTCAAGCTGTACGCCAGCGCGATCGCCGACGCGGTCCTGAATGGCAAGTCGGCCGGCACTGTCGGCGTCAATGACTTTGTCGAAGCCAAGGCAGATGAGGCCGGCGCCGCGGAGTAATTCGCCGGCTCGGTTGTCAACACGGGGCTGGCTTTGCCGGCCCTGTTCGTTTGAAGAAGTGGAGGATTTATCCATGGCAGATATCAGTGCTGCACTGGTCAAAGAACTGCGCGAGCGCACCGGCCTCGGCATGATGGAATGCAAGAAGGCGCTGGTGGAGTCCGCCGGCGATATCGAAAAAGCCATCGAAGAAATGCGTAAATCCAGCGGTATGAAGGCAGCCAAAAAAGCCGGTCGCACCGCTGCCGACGGCATCGTCGCCGTTAAAGTCGCCGCCGATGGCAGCTATGCCGTGCTCGGTGAAGTCAACAGTGAAACCGACTTCGTCGCCCGCGACAGCAACTTCCAGGCATTTGTCGGTCAGGTGGTGGACAAGGCGTTCACTACCAAACAAGCCGATGTGGCCGCGCTGATGGACGGTGAGCTCGAAACCGCGCGGCAGGCACTGGTTCAGAAAATCGGCGAGAACATCGGCGTGCGTCGCGTGCACATTGCCAGGGCTGAAGCCGGCGTGGTGGCGGCTTATGTGCACTCCACCAACCGCATCGGCGTGCTGGTCACGTTGAAAGGCGGCGATACTGAGCTGGCGCGCGATGTGGCGATGCATGTGGCGGCATCCAACCCGCAGGTGTTACGCGGCGAAGACATGCCGGCCGACCTGATCGCGAAGGAAAAGGAAATCTACACGGCGCAGGCGCGCGAAAGCGGCAAGCCCGCAGAGATCATCGAGAAGATGGTCATGGGCCGCGTCAAAAAATTCCTGTCTGAAAGCAGCCTGGTCGATCAGCCGTTCGTTAAAGATCCGGATATCACCGTCGGCAATCTGGTGAAAAAGGCCGGCGCGGAAGTGGTAGAGTTTGTCCGTTTTGAAGTGGGCGAAGGCATTGCGAAGGAAGAAGTCGACTTTGCTGCCGAAGTCGCTGCCGCTGCTGCGAGTACCTAAGCAGCTTGGCAACGATACGGGGCCTCAGGGCCCCGTTTTCGTATCGGAGTGTTTTACAGAATCTGCCATTCATATCGGAGAGGTTTATGTCCCAGGTTCGCGACCGCAAATACAAACGTATTCTGCTCAAACTCAGCGGCGAAGCGCTGGGGCGCGACGGGGTCGGTATCGATCCAAAAATTCTCGATCGTATGGCGCTGGAAATCGGTCAGCTGGTCGGCATCGGTGTGCAGGTTGGCTTGGTGGTCGGCGGCGGTAATATCTTTCGCGGTGCGGCATTGCAGGCCGCCGGTCTGGATCGCGTGACGGGCGATCACATGGGCATGCTCGCCACGGTGATGAATGCGTTAGCGATGCGCGATGCGCTGGAGCGCAGCCATATTCCTTCGCGGGTGATGTCGGCGATTCCGATGAGTGGCATCGTCGATCACTATGATCGCCGCAAAGCGGTACGCGCACTGGAGCGTGGCGAAGTCGTTATTTTTGCCGGCGGCACGGGTAATCCGTTTTTTACGACCGATTCTGCGGCGTGCCTGCGCGGCATCGAAGTCAATGCCGAGCTGGTATTGAAAGCAACCAAAGTCGATGGCATCTACAGCGATGACCCCAAACGTAATCCCGATGCCGTCAGATACGAAAGTATTACCTACGACGAAGCTCTCGAGCAGAAACTCGGCGTAATGGATCTGACCGCCATCTGTCTGTGTCGCGATCACAATATGCCGCTGCGGGTGTTTGCGATGGAGAAACAAGGCGCCCTGCTGAATATCGTCGTCGGCGCCAATGAAGGCACCTTGGTCCATGCCTGAGGTGCTCACGCTTAAAGTTGTTCATGCCTAAGCGGCGGACGCCCGGGTTATCGCGCGTTTGCCACGGATGAAAATGTTTGGAGAAAATCGTGATCAATGATCTGAAAAAAGATGCCGAAGACCGCATGAAAAAAGCCGTCGAAGTGCTCGGTCACAATCTCAACAAAATTCGCACCGGTCGCGCGCATCCGAGCATTCTCGATACGATTCGTGTCAGCTACTACGGCAGCGATGTACCGCTGAGTCAGATCGCCAACATCGGCGTTGAAGATGCACGCACGCTGACGGTATCGCCGTGGGAGCGCAACATGGTTCCCGATGTCGAAAAAGCCATCATGAAATCCGATCTCGGTTTGAATCCGAGCAGTGCGGGCACCGTAATTCGCATCCCGATGCCGATGCTGACCGAGGAAACCCGCAAGGGTTACACCAAACAGGCGCGTGGCGAGGCAGAAAACTCCCGTGTCGCCATTCGCAATGTGCGCCGCGACGTGCTGGCCGACTTCAAAGAGTTGTTGAAGGACAAGGAAATCAGTGAAGACCAGGAGCGCAAGGCGCAAGAAGACATACAAAAATTAACCGACCGTTTTATCGCCGAAGTCGACAAGGCGCTGTCTGTCAAAGAAACGGAACTGATGGAGATCTGAGCGCGATGGGGCGCCAGTGCCATGACAGCCACCTCGACAATGCATAACGACAATGTTTAAAGACATGGGCGATACGGATTCCCGACCACTTCCCCGGCACATTGCCATCATCATGGACGGCAATAACCGCTGGGCTCGCAGCCGCGGCCTGCCCGGTGTGGCCGGTCATAAAGCGGGCGTGGAGGCGATCCGCGCGGTGTTGCGCGCGGCGCGCAATCACGGTATCGAAGTGCTGACGTTGTTTGCCTTCAGCAGCGAAAACTGGCTGCGCCCGCGCGCCGAAGTCGCTGCGTTGATGCAACTTTTCTCCACCTATCTCAACAGTGAAGTCAAAAAGCTGCACGCCGATGGTGTGCGGTTGCGGTTTATCGGTCAGCGCGATCGTCTGAAAACATCGTTGCAGAACAAGATGGCCGACGCCGAAAAACTTACCGCCGGCAACACCCATTCGGCTCTAGTCATCGCGGTCGACTACGGCGGGCAGTGGGATATCGCGAATGCTGCGCGCGAAATTGCGATGCGTGTGGCGCGCGGAGAAGTGCGGCCCGAGCAGGTCGATGAACAACTGCTCGACAGTGTCACTGCCCTGGCCGACTTGCCGAAGCCGGATCTGCTGATCCGCACTGCCGGCGAACAGCGCATCAGCAATTTTCTGCTGTGGCAGATTGCCTACGCAGAGCTGTATTTCACCGACACCTATTGGCCGGATTTCGGCGAGCGTGATCTGTTGCGTGCGATCGAGGCATTTGCACAGCGCGAGCGCCGTTTTGGTGGCCGGCTTGATGCCGTCGACGAGTCGCTGGAGGTCTCCAGCAATGCTTAAACAGCGTGTCATCACCGGTCTGATTTTGGCCGTTGTCGTCGCTACGGCAATTTTCGTGCTGCCACTGACGTGGTTCGCGGGTTTTGTCGGGCTGGTGCTGGTGGCGGCGTTGTGGGAGTGGGCGGATTTGGCCGGTATCGGCTGCCGTCCGCTACGCGCCATTTACTGTGTGGTGGGTATCGCGCTGATGTGGCTGATTGGATGGGGCGCGACAGTGTGGACCTTGCCGCGCGAGCGCGTGGTCGGAGAAGTGCTACTGCTAGCGGCGGGCTGGTGGGTGCTGGCTGCCGTCCTGGTGATCACTTATCCGCGCAGCAATGCACTCTGGAGCCGGGCTTGGCAACGTATCCTGATGGGGTGGCTGACATTGGTGCCGGCGGGGCTGGCGTTTGTGTTTTTGCGTGCGCAGGCGCACGGAGAATGGTTATTGCTGTTTACTGTCGCGCTGGTGGCCGCCGCTGATATCGGTGCCTATTTCGCCGGCACGCGTTTTGGTCGGCACAAGCTGGCGCCGCACGTCAGCCCCGGCAAATCGTGGGAAGGATTTGCCGGCGGTCTCGCCGCCAGTCTGCTGCTGGTAGTGATTGTCTGGGCGCTGGTCTGGCGCGAGCGTTTCGATTTGCCGGCACTGCTGGCAGTGGCGGCTGTGACCGTACTGGGCTCGGTGTGCGGGGATCTGCTGGAGAGCATGCTGAAACGCCAGCGCGGTGTGAAAGACAGCAGCAATCTGCTGCCGGGTCACGGCGGCGTCCTGGATCGTCTCGACAGTCTGTCGGCGGCGGTACCGATTTTTGCCTTGGGATTGCTGCTGATGGCGGCCTGAGTCCGCCTCGTCGCTCCTGATTTTTTGTGCGAGTACCTACGTTTCCCATGACTAACAGCGCCATCCAAGCGATCACCGGGCACCCGGTTGCGGTGCAGTCCATTACGGTGCTGGGCGCCACCGGCTCGATCGGTGACAGCACGCTGGACGTGGTCGCGCGGCACCCGGACCGCTTCCGTATTTTTGCGCTGACAGCGAATACCGACGTCGAAAAGCTTGCTGCGCTCGCGTTGAAACTCCGCCCCCGTTACGCTGTGCTGCGCGACGAGGGCGCCGCCGAGCAACTGCACGCGCTATTGCGTCAGCGTGGCTCGGCCACCGAGGTGCTGGCAGGGGAGGCGGGGCTGATCCAGGTTGCCGTTCACGCCGAGGTTGATACCGTGGTCGCAGCCATCGTCGGTGCTGCGGGTCTGTCGGCAACCTTTGCTGCGGTCGAGGCCGGCAAACGCATCCTCCTCGCCAACAAGGAGGCGCTGGTGATGGCGGGGCATCTGTTCATGGATGCCGTGGCTGCGTCCGGTGCTGTGCTGCTGCCGCTCGACAGCGAACACAATGCGATTTTCCAGTGCCTGCCGCTGGCGCCGGGCGTTGCGAGCGGCGGTTTGGCCCAGATGGGCGTGCGCCGGATTCTGTTGACCGGCTCCGGCGGTCCGTTTCGCGAGACGCCGCTCGACCAGCTCGCCAGGGTGACACCGGCGCAGGCCATCGCCCACCCGAACTGGTCGATGGGGCCGAAAATTTCGGTCGATTCAGCAACCATGATGAACAAGGGGCTGGAGCTGATCGAAGCGTGCTGGCTGTTCGAGGCGACACCGGATCAGGTGCAGATCGTCGTCCACCCGCAGTCGGTGGTGCACAGCATGGTCGAATATGTGGATGGTTCGGTGTTGGCGCAGCTCGGCAATCCCGACATGCGCACGCCGATTGCACACGCGCTGGCGTGGCCACGGCGGATAGATGCCGGCGTTGGTGCTCTCGATTTGATCGCCAAGGGGCGGCTCGATTTTCAGGCGCCCGATTACCAGCGTTTTCCCTGCCTGGTGTTGGCGAGGCAGGCGATCCTGCGCGGTGACACGGCGCCGGCAGTGCTCAATGCGGCCAATGAAGAAGCGGTGGCGGCGTTCCTCAGCGGGCGGCTGCGTTTCATCGATATTCCGGAGGTGATTGAACAAACACTGGCGCAGGCGGACATCGTTGAACCGCATACGCTGGCCGATGTCCAACGCGCCGACGTTGCAGCTCGCGATCTCGCCCTTGCAGTTATAGCCAGGCAGTCGTTATCTCTCCAACCGCTGTGATGTTTCGTCATTCACCATGCCGGCAGCGCGGCGCAACTTACGGGTGGTAAGTCAGAAGTGACCCTTTCGATTCTGCAAACGATATTGATCACCGCGGCGACCCTCGGGTTGTTGGTGACGATCCACGAGTTCGGCCATTTCTGGGTGGCGCGCCGCTGCGGTGTCAAGGTTCTGCGGTTTGCGGTCGGTTTTGGCAAACCGCTGCTGCGCTGGCGCGACCGCCACGACACCGAGTTCGTGATCGCTGCGATTCCGCTCGGTGGTTACGTCAAAATGCTCGACGAGCGCGAGGGCGAAGTCCCGCCCGAACTGCTCCCTTACTGCTTCAACCGGTTGCCGGCATCGCGGCGTATCGCCGTGGTCGCGGCCGGGCCGATAGCCAACTTCCTGCTCGCCATCGCGGTGTACTGGGTCTTGTTCATGGCGGGCGTCAGCGGTATTGCGCCGGTGATTGGCAGCGTATCGCCGGATTCGCTGGCCGCCCGCGCCGGGCTGCAGGCCGGCGATGAAATCGTCACCGTCGATGGCGAAAAAACGCCGACCTGGCAATTGCTGCATCAGGAGCTGATCCAGCGTATCGGCGAAAGCGGTGAGCTGCGGATGACCGCCAAGGCCGCGGATACCGACACCACCCGCGAAGTTTCGCTGACCTTGAATCGTTGGCTCGCCGGTGACGCCGACCCCGATATGGTCGGTGGCCTGGGCATTGAGCTGTGGCGTCCGGCGATCGATCCTGTTATCGAAGATGTGGTGCCCGATAGCCCGGCGGCAAAAGCCGGACTGCAGCAGGGTGATCGCATCCTCGGCGTCGACGGTCAGACGATGACGGGGTGGGAGCAATGGGTCACCTACATCCGCGCGCGTCCGGAGCAGTCGGTCAGCGTCGACTTTGAACGCGACGGCATCCGCAAACAGGTGCAAGTGGTGCCGGCGCGCAAAGTCGACGACGCCGGCAAGGCCTTTGGCCAGGTCGGTGTCGGCCCTAAACCGCCGACCTTTCCGCCGGAGATGATCCGCGAATTCCATTACGGTCCGGTCGCCGCCATGGGCGCAGCAATACATCGCACCTGGACGATGTCGGTGTTTTCGCTGCAGTCGCTGCAGAAAATGGTGGTGGGGCTGATCTCCCCAAAAAACTTGAGCGGTCCCATCACCATTGCTAAAGTGGCGACCGCTTCGGCGAAGTCGGGCTGGGAGCCGTACCTGGGTTTGCTGGCTTTGCTCAGTATCAGCCTCGGTGTTTTGAACCTGTTGCCGATTCCGGTGCTCGATGGCGGCCATATCTTGTTTGCGCTGCCGGAGTTGTTCACGGGAAGGCAGGTGTCAGAAAAAATCCAGGCGATTGGCTACCAGATTGGACTGGTCATCGTCGTCGGGATTATGGCGTTGGCGCTGTACAACGATCTCATGCGTCTTTGATAGAGACGAAAAATAATTGCCGCGCGGGCGTCGTGTCCGCGTTGTTTCCATCGGCTTGCTTCGAACCCAGTTGCTCTGGTTAAGGCTTTAATGAAACGTCGTCTCCTGTTTACAGCGATTGGTTTGCTGCTGGGTTCCTCTGCCGTTCACGCGGCCGACCCGTTTGTGGTATCGGATATTCGTGTCGAAGGTTTGCAGCGCATTTCCGCGGGCGCTGTATTTGCAGCGATGCCGGTCAACGTCGGCGATCAGATTCAGGATGAGGCGTTGCGCAGCGCCATCCGCAGCCTGTTCAAAACCGGCAACTTCGACGACGTGCGCGTCGGTCGCGAAGGCAATGTGCTGGTGGTAACGGTGCAGGAACGGCCGTCGATCAGCGAGATTGTGATTGAAGGTAACAAACAGCTCAAAACCGAAGACCTGAAAAAGAATCTCGAAAAAGCCGGTCTCAGCGAAGGTCAGGTATTCAAGCGGTCGACGCTGGAGCAGATGCGACAGGAGCTTGGGCGCGCCTACGCGGCGCAGGGACGTTACGATGCCCATATTCAAACCGAAGTGGTGGCGCAGCCGCGTAATCGCGTATCGGTTCGGGTGAGTATCGAAGAGGGCGATACCGCCAAGATCAAACACATCAACATCGTCGGCAATACTGTGTTTGACGATGCAACGCTGGTTGAGTTGTTCGAGTTGAAAACGACCGGCTGGTGGTCATGGCTGACGGGCAACGATAAATACGCCAAGGAAAAACTCAAAGGCGATCTGGAAAAACTCAATTCATACTATCTCGATCGCGGCTACGTGAAATTCCGCATCGATTCGACGCAGGTGTCGTTGTCACCGGATCGGCAGGCGGTGTACATCACCCTCAATGTCGATGAAGGCGGTGAATATCAGTTCGGCAAAGTCGATCTCTCCGGCAACATCATTCTGCCGGAAGAGGAGTTGCGCAAATTCGTGCTGATCGAGCAGGGCAAACCGTTCTCACAGGCACTCGTCACCAATACCGAAAAGCTGATCACGACCCGCCTCGGCAATGAGGGTTACAACTTCGCGAAAGTGAAGGGCATTCCCGAAATCAACGACGAGACCAAGCAGGCCGATATCAAATTTTTCGTTGACCCCGGCAAGCGCACGTATGTGCGTCGTATTGGCTTCAGTGGCAACAACCGCACGGCCGATGAAGTGTTGCGGCGCGAGATGCGGCAGATGGAGGCGGCGCCGGCGTCGTCTGACAAAATCGAACAGTCGCGCGTGCGCCTGGAGCGGCTCGGTTACTTCAAGGAAGCCAAGGTCGACACGCTGGAAGTGCCAGGTACCGACGATCTTATCGACATCAAATATTCGGTGGAAGAGCAGCCCTCGGGCAGTATCGGCGCCAGTGTCGGTTACGCACAGGATGCGGGTTTGTTGCTCGGCGCCAACCTGCAGCAGGACAACTTCCTCGGCAGCGGCAAACAGGTTGGTATCGGGCTCAACAAGAGCCAGTATCTGCTCGATGCCCGCTTTAACTACACCAATCCGTATTACACCGAAGATGGTGTCAGTCGCGGTTTCACGCTGTTCTATCGCGAGGCCGATCTCAGTGAGATCAACGTCGCCAATTACAGCGTGAGCAGCAAGGGCGCGTCGCTCAACTTCAGTTATCCGATCGAGGAAACCGAGCGCCTGACGTATTCGCTCGGTATTGCCAACACGCAGATCGATCCGGGTTTTGGTTCCCCGAAAGAAGTAATCGGCAGTCCGCGACCCCTGAAAAATATCGACAGTTATTACAGGTCCCTGATCAACGCGGACGGCTCGTATCAGGATCCAGCACCGCTCGCCGGTGAGGTGCCTTCTGCACTCGATGACCCTACGATTTTCAAAGAATATGATTCGAATGGTTTTCTGGATAAATATGGCGATTCCTATGACGAGCTGACTCTAACCCTGGGTTGGGTGCAGTCGACATTGAACCGTGGCCAATTGGCCACTCGCGGTCATTCGCAAAATGTTTCCTTCGAAGTTGCGGTGCCCGGTAGCGATCTGGAGTACTTCAAAATCAATTACAGCGGTCAGATGTTCTTGCCGCTGAATGACACCTTCACTCTGCGTTTCCGTACCGAACTGGGTTACGGCGATGGATATGGCAATTTGGATGGGCTGCCGTTCTTCCAGAATTTCTATGCGGGCGGTTTCAGCTCGGTGCGCGGATTCAAAAGCAACACGTTGGGGCCGCGCGGTACGCCGGCCGATATCTATCGCACCGGTGTCGCCTGTACCGTGATCGCAGGCAATGCCTGCG
>JBEVMI010000436.1:0-4114 GCA_040508685.1 Spongiibacteraceae bacterium | reverse complement strand
AATCCGCGCTCGCCGAACGCCGCGCCCAAAATCTCTATCGCGAACGCAAGGTCGTCGACAGTCCGCAAGGGACTGAAGTTATTGTCGACGGCAAAAAGTATCTGAATTTCTGCAGCAACGATTATCTCGGTCTCGCCAACAACCCCGATATTATTTCTGCGTTCAAAAAAGCCGCCCATGAATTTGGCGTCGGCAGTGGCGCTGCACATTTGGTGTGTGGCCACACCAAGCTGCATCACGAGCTGGAAGAAAAGCTCGCCGAATTTACCGGACGTCCCCGCGCCTTATTATTTTCAACCGGCTATATGGCCAATCTCGGCGTCGTCAATGCGCTGCTCGACAAAACCGATTTCGTCTTCGAAGACAAACTCAATCACGCGTCGCTGATCGATGCGGGTTTGTTGAGCGGTGCGCGCTTCCAGCGTTTTCTGCACAACGATGTCGAGAATTTGCGTGCTCGTCTTGAGCGTGCGGGAGAGGGTCGCAAACTCATTTGCGTCGACGGTGTGTTCAGCATGGATGGCGATGTCGCGCCGCTGCAGGAACTGGTTGCATTGGCGCGCGAACACGACGCGTGGTTGATGGTCGACGATGCGCACGGCTTTGGCGTGCTCGGCGAAAACGGCGGTGGTTGTGCAGAACATTTCGATTTGAATGTGGAGCAGTTGCCGATTCTGATGGGCACGCTCGGCAAGGGTTTCGGTACATTCGGCGCATTCGTCGCCGGTAGTGAAACGTTGATCGAAACGCTGATTCAATTTGCACGCACTTATATCTACACCACGGCGATGCCCGCCGCGGTGGCGGCGGCGACGTTAACAAGTCTCGAAATCCTGCGCGTGGAAACCTGGCGGCGCGAAAGTCTGCGCAATCTGATTGCGCGCTTTCGCGCCGGCGCACAACAACTCGGTTTGCAATTAGTGGATTCGCCGAGCGCCATTCAACCGCTATTGATTGGCGACGCCGGTAAAGCGTTGCAGTTAAGTCAGCAATTGGCGGCGCGCGGATTATGGATCGGCGCAATTCGTCCACCCACGGTGCCCGCGGGTACTGCGCGCTTGCGCATTACGCTGAATGCCACGCACACCGAACAGCAGGTCGATCAATTGTTGGCGGCATTGGCGGAGGTCGCACGCCCATGACGCCGAACAGTTCTGATTGGTCAAACAGGCCGGGTTGGTATTGCGAGCGGCTGCCGGCGTTGAATCACAGCGCCGAAGCCGGCGAGCTGGTGTTGTTGCACGGCTGGGCGAGCAGTTCGGATATCTGGCGCGCGTGGCTGCCGTGGTTGCGGCGCCGCGCGAATGTGACGTTGCTCGATTTACCGGGATTCGGGCGCACGCCGGCGCCGGATAAATCTGATCCCGATACGTTTTATGATCTGGAAACATTGCTGACTCAGCTTTCCGCGTATGTGCCGGAAAAAGCGGCGCTGCTCGGCTGGTCGCTCGGTGGCATGCTGGCTGCGGAATTTACGGCGCGTTACCCGCTGCGTTGCGGTGCGTTGATTACGATTGCCACCAACGCTGTATATGTCGCCAAAGCGGATTGGCCAAGTGCACAAACACCGGAACAATTCGCAGAGTTTCGCAACGGTGTTGCCACCAATACCGCGGTGCAGTTGCGCAAATTTCAGGGGCTGCAAGTCTTGGGCGATTCGCGTGAGCGCGAATTACTACGCACATTGCGGCACATGCCTTCCGCCCAAACAGCGCCGGATATTCTCGATGCCGGCCTGCAATTGCTGGCGGATATGGATGTTCGCGACGCACTCAAAGCCAGCCGGATCCCCGGCCTGCATATGTACGGCATGAACGACGCGCTGGTGCCGATCGGTGCCGCCGATGCAGTTGCGCAGCTCGTCCATAACCATTGGGTGATCGCGACCGAAGGCGCTGCCCACGCGCCGTTCTTATCGCAACCGGAATTGTGCTGGCAGCATGTCGATCGCGCCTTATTTGAGGCGCGTTTGCTGAAACGTCTGCCGGCGTCGGTGCGCCGCAAAGATGCTGTCGCACAATCATTCAGTCGCGCTGCGTCGACCTACGATAATGCCGCGGGTTTGCAGCGCCATGTCGCCGCGCGCCTGCAGGCAAAATTGCCAGAAAAAATCGACGGCCTGTTGCTGGATATCGGTTGCGGCACCGGCGCCATCACTGCGCAGTTGGTGCAGAAAGCTCCTGTCGTTGCGCTCGATTTTGCGCGCGGCATGGTCAGTCACGGTCGCCTCCACAATCAAAATGCATTGATTCATTGGCTGTGCGGCGACGCCGAAAATCTGCCGTTGGCGACCGCCAGCGTCGGCGCGGTGTTTTCCAGTCTCGCGATGCAGTGGTGTGAAAATCTCGGCGCCGCTTTTGGCGAAATTGCTCGCGTGCTCAGCGTCGGTGGTCGCGCCACGATTGCGACGTTAGGCCCGGACACCTTGTTTGAATTGCGCGCGGCGTGGGCGGCGGTCGATGGCCATGTGCACGTCAATCGTTTCTTGGCGCGCGAACAAATTGAAGCCGCGCTGCTGGCTTCGGGTTTGTGCATCGAAGCGTGGGACGAAGAAATGGTGGTGCAGGAGTATGCGGAGTTGCGCGAGCTGACGCGCGAACTCAAAGCCATCGGTGCACACAATGTGAATACGGGTCGCCCGGCGGGTTTGACCGGGCGCGCGCGCCTGCTGGCATTCAGCGCGGCGTACGAAGAACAGCGCAATAAAGCCGGCAATTTACCGGCGACCTATCAGGTCTGGTATCTGACACTGACAAACACGACGCCGAATGCTTCGGTTGCCGTGGGAAGCGAGCGCAATGCGTAAGGGTTTTTTTGTCACCGGCACCGATACCGATGTCGGTAAAACGATTGTCAGTGCGGGCCTGCTCGCGGCGGCCAATGCGCGGGGTTTGACGACGGCGGCGTTAAAGCCGGTCGCGGCGGGTTGTGTCGAAACGGTAGAAGGCCTGCGCAATAGCGACGCGCTGTTGTTGCAGCAAACCATGTCCGTGCAACTTGGTTACGACGAAATCAACCCCATCGCATTGGCGCCGGCGATTGCGCCGCATATCGCCGCGCAACAGGCCAATCGGAAAATCACGATCGCGCAGCTCGCGGGTTTCTGTCGCGGCACGTTAATGCGGCGCGCGGACCTGACGTTGATCGAAGGCGCCGGCGGCTGGCGGGTGCCCCTGAACTCGCGCGAGTTTTTTTCGGCGTTGGCGGTCGAGCTGAAATTGCCGGTGATTCTGGTGGTGGGCATGCGTCTCGGTTGTATCAGTCATGCGCTGCTGACGGCGGAGGCGATTGCCCGCGACGGCCTGACGCTGGCCGGCTGGGTTGCCAATCGCTGCGTCGAGGACATGAGCTGCTACGAGGAGAACGTCGCCACCATTCGCGATTTGCTGCGTGCGCCCTGTCTTGGCGAGGTACCTTTTCTTGATAGCAAAGGGCTCGGTGGTGAAGGCGGTGGCCCCGACCCACAGCAGGTCGCCCATTATCTCGATTGCACGCCGCTGGTCGGATAACGTCCGCCGCGGCTGGCGCGGTTCGGGACGCTTTGCTTAACTCGGGCGAGTTGCTGTCAATTGCGATGCCTGTTGCAGCCGAACGCTTTCTGTTTCAGGTACATCCGTTCTGGAGAAGTCATGAGCAATTCGATCCTGTCCGTCGGTACCCAGGGTATGCAGGCCGGATTCACGCGCGCCAGCGAGGCGGCATCCAGCATCGCCCGCGGCGGCGACGATCTCGGCGACCTGACGACGTCGCTGGTCGATCTCAAAGCCAGCGAAGTCCAGGTCAAGGCCAGTGCCGCCGTGGTCAAATCCGCCGACGATATGATCGGCACGCTGATTGACATCAAGGCCTGACCCACTCTGGAGGCGTCGTGAGCACCATCCCCAGCGGCCCTCCGCCGATCCAGCAAATCGTTCCCTCCCACAGCCCCATCGGCAAACCCGCCGTCGGTCTGGAATCGGTTGCCGACAAGGATCGCGTGCTGCCGCCGGTCGAGGACGCCACCGAAGCCGAACGCCTGCACCACCGCGATGTCATCGTGAAACTCAGCGGTGACAAAGAACGAGAACAACGCGATCCGCAACAACAAGCACCTGCCGCAGAGGATGAGCCAGTG
>JBEVMI010000412.1:0-3360 GCA_040508685.1 Spongiibacteraceae bacterium | reverse complement strand
GAAAGCCAGAAGCTGATCGAAAAAAGTTTGCCGCTGCCGGCCTACGAAATGGTTCTGAAAGCATCGCACTCGTTCAATTTGCTCGACGCGCGCAAGGCGATTTCCGTCACCGAACGCCAGCGTTTTATTTTGCGTGTGCGCGGTCTCGCGCGCGCCGTTGCGCAGGCCTATTTCGACTCACGTCTGAAACTCGGCTTCCCGCTGGCGGATGCCAAATTGCGCGATGAAGTCATTGCTCAGCACGCAAGTGCACAAAAAGATTCCACCGCAGGAGAAGTCGTATGAGCCTGCCGTTCCTGGTTGAACTCGGCACCGAAGAGCTGCCGCCGAAAGCCCTGAAATTGTTGTCCGCCAGCTTTGCCGATGGCATCGCCAGCGGCCTGCGCAACGCCGGCCTTGGCTTCGCCAACATTCACGCGTTCGGCGCGCCGCGCCGACTTGCGGTGCTGGTCGAAAATCTCGAACTGCGCCAGCCCGATCAGCAGATCGAAAAACTCGGCCCCAATGTCGCCAGCGCCTTCGGCGCCGACGGCAAACCCACCAAAGCTGCCGAAGGTTTCGCGCGCAGCAACGGCGTCGAATTCGAACACTTGCAGCGCGTGCAGACCGACAAAGGCGAACGCCTGGTTTTCCGCAGCAACCAGGAAGGCAAATTCGCCCTCGACCTGCTGCCGGACATCGTGACCGCAGCGCTCGATAAATTGCCGATTCCAAAACGCATGCGCTGGGGCGCCAAACGCGCCGAGTTCGTGCGGCCCGTCCACTGGCTGGTAATGCTGCAGGGCAAACAGGTGATCGATGCCGAAATTCTCGGCATCAAGTCCGGCCGCGAAACCCGCGGTCATCGTTTCCACGCCAATCGCAGTTTTGCACTCGGCAACGCGCTCGACTATCAACTGACGCTGGAAAACGAAGCCTTTGTCATCGCCGACTTCAACGAACGCCGCGGCAAGATTCGCGCGCAGGTGGAAGCGGCCGGCAAAAAGCTGAATGGCATTGCTGTCATCGATGAAGATTTGCTGGATGAAGTGACGGGGCTGGTCGAATGGCCGGTCGCGCTGGCCGGCAAATTCGAAGAACGTTTTCTCGCAGTGCCGCAGGAAGCGCTGATTTCGTCGATGAAGGAACACCAGAAATATTTCCACGTCGTCGATGCGAACGGAAAACTGCTGCCGCACTTCATCACGGTTTCCAATATTGAAAGCAAGGACCCCGCGAAAGTGATCGACGGCAACGAGCGCGTGATTCGTCCGCGTTTGAGCGACGCGGCGTTTTTCTACGAAACCGATTTAAAGATGTCGCTGGCGGCGCGCCGCGAAAAATTAAAGACTGTGGTATTCCAGGAAAAGCTCGGCACGGTTTACAACAAGACCGAACGTATCGCCAAGCTCGCCGCATTTATCGCCGGCAAGATTCACGGGAACGCCGACTGGGCCAAACGCGCCGGTGAATTATCGAAAGCCGATTTGCTCAGCAACATGGTCGGCGAATTTGCCGAGATGCAAGGCGTCGCCGGCACCTACTACGCCAGACACGACGGCGAACCAAACGAAGTCGCCGAAGGCATTCGCGAACACTATCTGCCGCGTTTTGCCCGCGACGAATTGCCGGCGACGCTGACCGGTGTAGCCGTCGCGCTGGCCGATCGTTTCGATACCATCGTCGGCATTTTCGGCATCGGTCAGCCGCCGACCGGCTCGAAAGATCCGTTCGCACTGCGCCGCGCGGCACTCGGTGTGCTGCGTTTGATCGTCGAAAAAGGTTTCGATCTCGATCTGCGCGAATGCCTTGATTATGCGCAGAGCAATTATTCACAGCTTGCGGCGAAAACCGATTTGGTCGACACGGTGCTTGCGTACATGATCGAACGTTTCCGCGCCTGGTACGAAGACGAAAATATTCCGGTGGAGGTCTTCATGGCTGTCACCGCGAAAAGTCTGTCGCGCCCGCTCGATATCAATCAGCGTGTGCAGGCGGTGCATCGTTTTGCGCAATTGCCGGAAGCACAGGCATTGGCCGTCGCGAATAAACGCGTTTCGAACATTCTGGCGAAGGCCAGTCTCGCGCAATTGTCGGCATTAAATCCCGCGTTAATGAGCGATGGTGCCGAACGTGAACTCAGCAATCAGATCGGCGCACTGGCACAGAAAACGGCGCCGTTGTTTGCACAGCGCAAATACCGCGAAGGACTGGAGCAACTCGCCAGCCTGCGCGGCGCCGTTGATAAATTTTTCGATGAAGTAATGGTGATGGTTGACGACGAAGCGGTAAGAAATAATCGTCTCGCCCTGCTGTCACAATTGCGCAATCTGTTTTTGGAAGTCGCCGATATTTCATTGCTGGCACCGACGACCAAATGAAGCAGTAATCACCTAGTCCGTCTTCATCAGAAGGGAAGGCTTTTTCAAAAACGCTGCAAGTACATCCCTGTAAGCTCCGTAGTCGACATCGTGTCGCCTACGGTTTTGAAAAAGCCTTCCCTCCCGCTGAAGACTCCGTGGAAACTGGAAAGTCCTGATGTTAGTAATCCTCGACCGCGACGGCGTCATCAACGAAGACTCCGACGACTACATCAAATCGCTCGACGAATGGAAACCCATTCCCGGCAGCATCGACGCGATTGCACGCCTGAGCCAGAACGGTTTCACGATTGCGGTGGCGACCAATCAATCCGGCATCGCCCGCGGTTTGTTCGATCTCGACGATCTCGAAGCCATGCACGCGCGACTTAACGAACTCGTCGAAGAGGCGGGCGGCAAAATCGCGGGGATTTTTTATTGCCCGCATCATCCCGATGACGACTGCGAGTGCCGCAAACCAAAACCGGGATTGATCACCGCGATTGAAGCAGAACTCGGCGAATCCGCACTCGGCAGCTGGATGATCGGCGACACCCTGCGCGATCTCGAAGCCGGCGAAAGCAAAGGCTGCCTGCCGGTGCTGGTGCGTACCGGTAAAGGCGAGCGCACGCTGGCAAAATTGCACAAAGACTATGCCGAAAAAATTTCGCCCGAGTGGCAGGGCCTGCGTGTCTACGACAACCTGGCCGAAGCCGCCGACGCGCTGATTGCGGACACCAACCTTTAATCACGATCTCATCAGGATGAAAACGATTTTGCTCGCGATTCGCTCGGCGCTGTTTTATTTGGGTTATTCGATGCTGACGGTATTTTTCAGCGTCAGCGGCATGATCTTTTTCGGATTTTCATCGCTGCTGCGGCGCGAGATGTATCTGGGCAACTGGAATTTCAGCGTGATGTGGTGGCTGCGCATTACTTGCGGCGTGCATGTCGATATTCGCGGTGAAGAAAACCTGCCGCCGGGACCGTGCGTGATTCTGGCCAAACACCAAAGCCAGTG
>JBEVMI010000384.1:0-8384 GCA_040508685.1 Spongiibacteraceae bacterium | reverse complement strand
CGCGCACTTCGTCGAGCAGCACATCGGATTTCAGCTGGAATTCGGAAACGACGGCACCGGTGGCGGTGTTGATGATCTTGCCATCGTACGGACGCACTTCGATCACGTCGCCGTAGGCAATGTTGTCGACCGGCGCTTCGAATACCAGCGTGCCCGCATCTTCCATCGTGTTGTAGAAAATCGGTGCGACTTTGCTGCCGAAGCAGATGCCGCCAGTGCGTTTGTTCGGCACGCCGGGCATGTCGTCACCGAAGAACCACAGCACGGAGTTGGTGGCCGATTTACGCGAGGAACCGGTACCGACGACGTCGCCGACAAAGGCGACCTGAATACCTTTCGCCTGCAACTCCTGAATTTGTTTCATCGGGCCGGTGGTACCCGGTACATCGGGAGTAAAACCTTCGCGTGCCATTTTGTACATGGCCAGCGCGTGCAACGGAATGTCGGGGCGCGACCACGCATCGGGAGCGGGCGAGAGGTCATCGGTATTGGTTTCGCCGGTGACTTTGAAAACAATGGTCTTGATCGATTGCGGCACTTCGGGGCGGCTGGTGAACCACTCGCCGTCGGCCCAGGATTGCAGCACTTCTTTCGCAGCGGCGTTGCCGGCTTTGGCTTTGTCGACGACATCGTGGAAGCGGTCGAACATCAGCAGGGTGTGTTTGAGTTCCTTGGCGGCCAGCGCGGCGAGTTCGGCGTCGTCAAGCATCGCCACCAGCGTGTCGATGTTGTAGCCGCCGAGCATCATGCCGAGCAGTTTCACGGCCAGCTTGCGATCGATCAGCGGCGATTTGGCATCGCCCTTGACGATCGCGGTCAGGAAGCCCGCTTTGACGTAAGCGGCTTCGTCCACACCCGGCGGTACCCGGTTGGTGATCAGATCGACCAGCGTGTGCTCCTCGCCCTGCGGCGGGTTCTTCAGCAGTTCCACCAGCGCCGCGGTTTGTTCGGCATTGAGCGGTTTCGGCGGGATGCCCTGCGCGGCGCGTTCGGCGACGTGTTGACGATAGGCTTGAAGCACGGTGGAACTCCTCGTTAGGTGAAAATGCCCTGTTCCCGGGATCGCCGGTATGCGGGCTGCTCAACGGGCAATGGTCGATGCCCGTCATCAATGCAAAGGAAAGGCTGGGAGTATAGCGAATACGCCTTCACGCTTTAAAGCGCGTTACTGCAAGGAGTTTCATGGGCTTTAAAGTGCCACTAGCCGCTCGCGAGCGACCGCGACGCTGCCCTTGCGCTGCGTCACAACGCGTTGCGGCGTCTGCAGGGCCGCGTTGGCTCGCTCGGTTACAGTCGGGTACACTGCCGGCCACGCCTCCAGATCGGCAGTACTCGAGCCTCTGGGGTTGTTAAGAGCGTTATTAAAACGATATCGAGAAATCCTGCGACCTTGACGCCCCGTGACTGAGAAACTCATCAATCGTGTTCCCACGCCCTGTATCGGTGTCTGCTCAACCGGTATCGGCGATGTGGTGTGCCGCGGTTGTAAACGGTTTGCGCACGAAGTCATTCACTGGAACAGCTACACGGATGAGCAGAAACGTATCATTGACGCACGACTCGATCAGTTTCTCGCGCAGGTGGTGGCGGTGAAGGTGCAAATCGTCGACGCGGTATTGCTGGAGCAGCAACTGCGTGCGCAGCAGATTCGTTTTTCCGCACACAAAGACCCGCATGTCTGGCTGTTCCAGCTGCTGCGTGCCGGCGCGAGTCAAATCGCCGCCGCTGCGCTGTTCGGGTTCATCGTGCGCCCCGCCTATGAATCGCTGTCGTTGATTGAATTGCGCGAGCAGATTGACCGCGAATTTTTTGTGTTGTCCGAGGCGCACTATCAGCGTTATTTCCGCATGGTTGAGACGATACCGCGCACCGGCGCTTCGCAGAGTGCCCTGGATGTCTGCTGAGCGGTTCGATTCCCTTTCGACACGAATGATGCTGATGCTGATGGCCGTTGTCGGGCTATCCGCCTGTGGTGGCGGGGGCGGGGGCGGTGGTGGTGGCAGCGATGCCCCAGCTCCCGCGCCCAGCACTCCCAGCAGCAGTACCGCGCCTGCGGTGCCCAACAACAATGCGGCCTTGACCTCGTGCCCAACCCTGCCGGCAGCCGGCACTGGTACGCCGTCCGCGGCGGCGGCGCTGAAGGGGCGTATCTCGTTCGATCGCATCCCATTTTTCCCTGCGCCGTCCACGCCGTTTGCGTCATTTGCTCCCGGTCTCGATTACGCCAATCCCGTGGTTGAGCCGGCGCGTGGCGTCGTAGTCGAAGCGGTGGCAGCCAGCAGCGGCAGTTGCGAGGGGACCGTGCTCGACACGACTGTCACCGATGGCGATGGCTGGTATGCGCTCAATGTCGATCCGGACCGCAGCGTCTGCGTGCGTGCCCGCGCACAGTTGTACCGCGCCGGCAGCAGCGCTGCGGGCTGGAATATTTCGGTGGTCGACAACACCGATAACAATCGACTCTATGTGATGGCTGACAGCCGTTTCGCCTCTGCGCGCAGCCAGCCGCGCCGCGATCTGCATGCGGCGTCCGGCTGGTCGGGGGGCAGCTACACCAGTGCCCGTGTTGCCGCGCCGTTCGCCATTGCCGATACGGCTTGCAAGGCAATCGATGCGATTCTGGGCGTTCAGCCGACAGCCCAATTCGGCGAGATGAGTTTTGGCTGGAGCACACGCAACACCGAGAACGCCAGCGGTTCGCCGACCAATGGTGATATCGGCGGCGCCTTTTTCAGTGCCGCGGCGAGCGCGGTGTATTTGCGCGGCGATGCGACCACCAACACCGACGAATTCGATGAGATGGTGATCGCCCATGAGTTTGGGCATTTCGCGACGTATCGGTTCTCGCGCTCGGACAGCATCGGCGGCGATCACAGCCTGCTCGACTACCTCGATCCGCGGCTCGCGTTCGATGAGGGTTGGGCTTCGGCGTTTGCCGGGCTGGTGCTGCAATCGCGTATCTACCGCGATTCCGACGAAGTGGCGACATCGGGCAGCCCCTCGCGCGAGTTTTATTTTTTTCTCGACGATATGAGTTTTCTGCCGCGCGGCTGGTTCACCGAAGGATCGGTGCAAAGTTTGATTTACTCGATGGGTGAGACCGTCAACAGCGATGGCGTGGCGCTGGGTTTCGGACCGATCTGGCTGGCGATGATTGGCGCCTACAAAAACGGTACATCGCTGCAATCGATTTTCAGTTATGCGAGCGCGTTGAAAGCGGCCAATCCCGCGGATGCCGGTGCGATTGCAAATTTGTTGAACAATCAGCAGATCAGTGGCGACACCATCGCCGAATTTGCGCAGACCGAAACGCATGCGCCCGATACCACACGCGATCTGCCGCTGTATCGCGCGATCGACACCAGCGCGACGCAGCGCGTGTGTTCGCGCAATCAATATGCGTTGGCACCTTACGCGGCCACCGATTCACCGAATAAATTGTCGATGATTCGTTTGCTGCGTTTTGATGCGCCGGCGGCAGGCAACTACCGCATCACGGCGACGCCCGATCGCAGCACCGGTCTTGCCGGCTTGAAGGTATTGTCACGGGGGCGGCAATTCACATGCGACAGTGGTTCCAGCAATATCGAATCGCTGATCGCCGGCAATGCCGTATCGCTGCGCTGTCCGCTGCAGAACGGCTCCTATGTGCTGGCGGTTTATCAGACTGATTTCAGCAACGACGCCAACGCGGCGCAGGGCAATTACGATCAGTGTTTTGTCGTGAAGGCGGAGGTGCAGTGATGGCGCTGACAATAACCTTACGCCAATTATTTTCTGTCACGCGTTTATTGCTGATTGCCGTTGCGATGACGGTTGCCCTCGGCGTCAATGCGGCGCCATCGGAGCGCGGTGCACTGGCGCCGAGTGCGCCGGTGAGGCTCGACTACGAATTGCCCGAGGTTTTGCCTGTGAGCGGTACGTTCACGATTCTGCTGCGCCTGAGTACACCCGTCAGTGCGGGACGCCTGCATTTCGAAGTGGTGCGCAGCGAGGGGCTCAGTATTGTCGAAGGCGCCGATCGCCACTTCGATTTGCAGGATGCCACCCAGCCATTTGCGCACGAACTGACGGTGATGCTCGGCACGGAAACACCGCGTTACGTACTGGTATTGGTCAGTGTCGATGGCCCCATCGGCTCACTGTCGCGCAGCTATCGTATCGACCTCACTGCAGATAATGCGGTTCCTGTCCCGTCGAACAAATCGTTAAAGTTGTTGCCTGCTACCCAACCGCATTAATTCTCGCCCGCTAAAAATAACGGTCCTTAAAAGGGGAAGGTCATGTCCGCTCGCCCGGTGATTCTGCTTCAGCGCGCTGGTACTTATGTTGGCCCGGCACTGGCCCGGCGGATGGCGCGCGCCGGTTATGACCTTGCGCTGCACGCTCCCAAACCGGGGCAAGTCGATGAACTGGCGGCGCTGGGCGCAAAAGTGGCCTCGATAGACGTTCCGTTGTCCGGGGCCGGATCCGATGCGACCGTCGAGGGCTGGCGTGTAATGATGGAGCAGACCCGCGCCGCCTTTGATCGTCTCGATTCGGTTGCCCTGTTTCCTCCGGCGATCGGCGTAGGTGTGGCGATCGGCCCCTTCCTGCAGGCGACGCCGCAGCAGATGCATGACATGAGCAGTTATCAGGAGACCACGCTGATCGCCTTGCAGGCAGTAATTCCACCGTTGCAACGCGAGGGCGGGCAGGTGCTGGTGTTTACCAGTGATGCCGGCGCGAAACCGGCGGCGAATTGGGCGTTGTACGGCGCGGCGCGTGCGGGGCAGAATTTTCTGGTGCGTGCGGTGGCGATGGAGCACGCGGCCGAACGTATCTGTATCAACGTGCTGGGCTCGAAAAACGCCATTTTCCCAGGCTTTCCCGGTGCGCCTGCCGAAGCCATCACCGACAGCCAAGTGCCGTCGGGGGCGTGGAGCGAGGCGCTCGAACGCGAAACGCCGCTCGGCCGGCTCGGCACAATGGAAGAGTTGGCTGCGTTTGCGCAGGTGTTGCTCGACGGCAGCAATCGGTTTCAGACGGGGCAGTACTTTTCCTACAGCGGCGGCTGGAATACGTAACCGCTGTCTAAACTACTGCGCTCGGCTTCTCGCATGCGGGCGGTGCTCGGAATGCTCACATACAATTGTATGCTCCGCTTCCTGTGCTCCGGCCGCATGCGACCTGTCTTCGCTTGCGTAGAGGCACCTACTGTTGGCGCTACGTTTGGACAGCGGTTACTGCCTGAATCTGCTGCATCGCATATGGCTATAATGAACGCCGTTAATTTTTGCTGCCCGCTGCTATGTCCGACCTTTCCGCTATCCATGATTTTCTCGCTTGTCCCACACCTGATGCGTGGTTGGAAAACGCCTGCGCGCAGCAGGAGTTGATGTTGATCGATCACGCAAACTGCGAGAAAAAAGCGGCGGGCACTGCGCTGAATTTGTTGTACCGCTACGTCGATTTCCCCGAGTTGTTGCATCGCATGTCGCGGCTTGCGCGCGAAGAATTGCGGCATTTCGAGCAGGTGTTGTCGATCATGCAGCAGCGCGGTATTCAATATGTGCAGATCAAACCTGCGCGCTATGCCGGTGGCCTGCATAAATTTGCGCGCACGCACGAGCCGGCGCGCCTGATCGATATTTTGATTATCGGTGCATTTATCGAGGCACGATCGTGCGAACGTTTCGCGCGCATTGCACCGTTGCTCGATGACGAGCTGCACAAATTTTATGTCGGGCTGTTAAATTCCGAAGCGCGTCACTTTCAGAGTTATCTGCAATTGGCACAGTTGTATGCGACGGAGCCGATCGACGAACGCATCGCTTTTTTTGCGGAGAAGGAGCGGGAATTGATCGAGGCGCCGGATACCGAGTTTCGGTTTCACAGTGGGCCGGTGGTCTAAGAAAAATACGCCAGCAACGCCGCAGTCACCGCCACATTCAACGACTCCACGGCATTCGCCATCGGAATCGAGACGCTGTCGTCGGCCAGTTTCGATATATCCGGCGAAACCCCATCGGTTTCATTGCCCAGTACAAATACGCGCGGCTGATCGCCGGTCAATTCGAATAAATTACTTTTAGCGTGAGATGACAGTACATAAACTCGCGCCTGCTTTTGCTGCAGTTGCGCTAACGCTTCGGCGAGATCGCCGCAGCGCACCAGCGGACATTTGAATAGGGTGCCTGCACTGGCTTTGATCACCAACGGCGACAGCGGCGCGTTGCCTTTTTCCGGAATCAGTACCGCATCGACACCACCCGCGGCGGCGGAGCGGATCAGCATGCCCAGATTCTGCGGATTGGTGACGCGATCGACTGCGAGGATTCGCGCGCGCGGCGCCGGTTGCCAGGATTGCAGGAAATTTTCGAGGCGCTGATAACGCGGCAATTGCAGGTCGGCGGCGACGCCCTGATCTTCGCGACTATTTTTGGAAATCCGTGACAGCGCGAGTTTGTCGTGATGTTTGATGGGAATGCCGCGTGCACGTGCAAGCTCTTCAATATCGCGAATGATGCCGCCGGGTTTGTTGCTGTCCGCCAAATGCAGGCAGTGAATCGGAATGTCGCGATCTTCGAGCGCTTCCAGCACCGGCTTGCGGCCATAAATGGTCAGCAGGCTGTCGTAGAAAGCCTTTTTATCGGCATACGCAGTGGATGATGGATTGCTGGGCGTCGAATTCATTACGGAGGGTCGAGGTAGTCGCGGTGCGACGGGGCGTGAAATGTGTCAAAGCGTCGGGCGGGTGTCAATCGCTGTGGTTTCGGTTGCGCAGGATCATCCAAAGCGCGATCCGCGGTGCAGGCTCGCGCTTGGGCTGGCACAATACCTCGGACCGGCGCGATAGCTCGATAGCGCGATAGAAAGTAGCTGCAATATTCGGCAAGTAATGTGGGCAGCAATAGTCATGCGGCATCGGGTGCGGCCGCATATGCGGGGAATGGAAGGGAGCGGTAAATGCGAAAAACCAAGGTTATCTGCACGATCGGACCGGCCACGGAAAGTCTGGAAATGCTGGAGCGGCTGTACGCCGCCGGCATGAATGTGGCCCGCTTGAATATGTCGCACGGCGATCACCCGTCGCACTTGCGTGTGATCGATGCGCTGCGTCAGCTCAATGCCAAATTGCAGACCCCGGTGGCGATTCTGCTCGATACGCAGGGACCGGAAATTCGCACCGGCGATCTCAATCAGGATCTGTACCTGAAAGAGGGCGAAGTGATTTCCGTCAGCGTGCGCTCCGGCGACAACGTCGAGGAAACATCGCTGCAGATCAATTACGAGGATTTGCTGGAGGCGGTCAATATCGGCGATCGCATCACCGTCGACAACGGTCTGATCAATCTTGAAGTGCTGCAGAAATTCGAACGTTCGCTGAGCTGCCGCGTGGTCGACGGCGGCACCGTTAAAAGCAAGCGCCATGTGAATCTGCCGGGTATTCGCGTCAACCTGCCTGCGATCACCAAAAAAGACGAGCGCGACATCGCCTTTGGTGTCGAGCAGGGCGTCGATTTTATTGCGCTGTCATTCGTGCGCGAAGCCAACGACGTTAAACAGCTGCGCGAATTTCTATCCGCGCACAATGGCGAGCACATCAAGATCATTGCCAAGATCGAAGACCAGGAGGGCGTGCGCAATCTGGAAAGTATCGTCGCCGTTGCCGATGGCGTGATGGTGGCGCGCGGTGACCTCGGTGTGGAAATTCCGGTGGAAACGCTGCCATCGGTGCAACGCAAAATCGTGCGGTTGTGCGCCGAGAATGGCAGGCGCGTGATCGTCGCGACTCACTTGCTGGAGTCGATGATCGTCAATCCGATTCCGACCCGCGCCGAAGTGACGGACGTTGCCAACGCCGTCTACGAAGAAGTCGATGCGATCATGTTGTCGGGGGAAACCACCGTCGGCAAACACCCGATCAAATGCGTCGAATATCTCGATCGCATCAGCCGCCAGACCGAACAGTTTCGCGGCCTGCGTTTCAGCGAGGGCCTCGCCGTCGATGTGCCCAAACAACATCTCGCCACCGCTGCGGTGAAGCTGGCGGAGGCGCTGGGCGTGCGCGGCATGGTGGTGATTACCCGCCGCGGTGTGATGGCGAATTACGTCGCCAACTGCCGCCCGCGCGTGCCGGTGATTTATGCATTCACGAACGATGAGTCGGTATTGCGGCAGATGGCGTTGAACTATGCGACGCAGGCGCATCTGATTCCGTTTCACGAAGATTCGGAACAGACTCTGGCCGATGCATTTGCCGCGTTGCGCAACAGCGAAGGTTTTGCCGCGGGTGATCAGGTCGTGGTGTTATCCGATGTGCTGGCGGCGCCCGGTGTCGAAGCCATTCTGGTGCGGCAAATTTCTTAAAAACCGCTAAGAAATGCGCTCAAATTAGCTGG
>JBEVMI010000362.1:0-6843 GCA_040508685.1 Spongiibacteraceae bacterium | reverse complement strand
CTCAGCACCTGCTTGCTCCGTGCGCGGTGCGAGTCCCAAAACCCCCGAGTGTTTATTAATGCGACCTTCGGGATATTTCGCCGAGGCCAGCGGGACGTGGGGTAGGGGCTCTGGAAATCGTAGAAACAGGATGTTTCTACGAAGCCCCATGGATGGGTTCATGCGGTTTCCACAAGTCCTACCCCATGGCCCGCCAGTTCGGAGTGCGTTACCCGCACTTGAAATCCAGAACAAAGCCCCCAACTCCGCAGCGTTCCGTTCCACCGCCTGACGAATCACGAGGCCGACCCATGTCCGCAGCATCCGCAGAAAAGAAAGAAACCCTGGGATTCCAGACCGAAGCCAAACAGCTTCTGCACCTGATGATCCACTCGCTCTACAGCAACAAGGAAGTGTTCCTGCGCGAACTCATTTCCAACGCCTCCGATGCTGCCGACAAGCTGCGCTTCGAAGCCCTTGCCGACGGCGCGTTGTACGAAAACGATCCTGACCTGAAAATCTGGGTCGAGACCGACGCCAAAGCCAACACCGTCACCATCCGCGACAACGGCATCGGCATGACCCGCGATGACGTAATCAGCCACCTCGGCACCATCGCTAAATCCGGCACCGCCGAATTCCTGAAAAATCTCAGCGGCGACCAGAAAAAAGATTCGCAGATGATCGGCCAGTTCGGCGTCGGCTTCTATTCGGCGTTCATCGTCGCGGAGCGCGTCGAAGTGTTTACGCGTCGCGCCGGCGTGCCAGCCGCAGAGGGCGTGCACTGGGAGTCGGCAGGCGAGGCCAATTTCAGCATCGAACCCATCAACAAGCCCGATCGCGGTACCACCGTTGTGCTGCACCTGCGCGCCGACGACAAGGATTTTGCCGACGACTGGCGAGTGCGTTCGACCATCAAAAAATATTCCGACCACATCTCCTTGCCGGTGCTGATGCTTAAACCGCAATTCAATACCGACGACAAAGGCGAAGAGATCAAGGAAGAAGACAAGCCGGCGCCTGAATTCGAAGCGATCAACACCGCAACTGCCCTGTGGACGCGTTCGCGCAGCGAAGTTTCCGACGAGGAATACACCGAATTTTACAAACTCGTCTCCCACGATTTCCAAGAGCCGCTTAGCTGGAGCCACAACAAAGTTGAAGGCAAGCAGGAATACACCAGCCTGCTGTATATCCCGAAACACGCGCCGTTCGACATGTGGAATCGCGACAAACCGCGCGGCCTGAAACTGTATGTGCAACGCACCTTTATCATGGACGAGGCTGAACAATTCCTGCCGCTGTATTTGCGCTTTGTGAAAGGTATTGTCGACTCCAGCGATCTGCCGCTGAACGTGTCGCGCGAAATTCTGCAACAAAATGCACAGGTCGATGCGATGCGTTCGGCGCTGACCAAACGTGCGCTCGATATGCTCGACAAGCTCGCCAAAGGCGAGCCGGAAAAATACGAAATCTTCTGGAAAGAATTTGGCCAGGTGCTGAAAGAAGGCGTCGCCGAAGATTTTGCGAACAAGGAAAAGGTCGCGAAATTACTGCGCTTTTCCACCACGCATACCAACAGCGACAAACAGGATCAGACGCTGGAAGATTACGTGTCGCGGATGAAAGACGGTCAGGAAAAAATTTATTACATCGCCGCCGAAAACTACAACACCGCAGCCAACAGCCCGCATCTCGAAGTGTTCCGCAAAAAAGACATCGAAGTCATTCTGATGTGTGATCGCATCGACGAATGGCTGGCGGGTCATCTCGCCGAGTTCGATGGCAAACAGTTGCAGGACGTCGGCAAGGGCCAGCTCGATCTTGGCAAACTCGAAGACGAGAGCGAGAAACAAGCCAAGGAAGAGTTGGCGAAAGCACACGAGTCGCTGCTGGAACGCGCCAAGAAAGTGCTCGAAGGCAAAGTCGAAGATGTGCGTGTCACCACGCGCCTGACCGATTCGCCGGCGTGCCTGGTTGTCGGCGATTTCGATATGGGCGCGCAGATGCGCCGCATCCTCGAATCCGCCGGCCAAAAAGTGCCGGACAGCAAGCCGACGCTGGAGCTGAACCCTGAGCATCCGCTGGTGGTGAAACTGGAAAACGAAAGCGACGAAGACCGGTTTGGCGATCTGATCGAAATCCTGCTCGATCAGGCCCAGTTGGCCGAAGGTGGACAGTTGAAAGATCCTGCGGCCTACGTTCGCAAGCTGAACAAGCTGCTGCTTGAAATCTCGCGCTAGGCCAACCTTGGCAGGGGCGCGGCTTGCTGCGCCCCTACGTTATACTCACCGCTTCCCTCAGCCACCCCAAACCATCCCATGACAACAACAAAACATCGGGTTGCCGTACTCGGCGGCGGCAGTTTTGGTACTGCACTCGCCAATATCGTTGCCGACAACGAACACGACGTCGTGTTGTGGCTGCGCAATGCCGAGCGTGCGCAGGAAATCAACGAGCGCCATGTCAACACCGAATATCTTCCGGATTTTCCGCTGAACCCTGCGTTGCGCGCTGAAACCGATCTGGCGGCGGCGCTGCGTGGCAGCGACATTATTTTCATGGCGGTGCCGAGTGGTTCCTGTCGCGATGTGGCACGCGAGGCTGCGCGCTCGATCAAACCCGGCAGTATTTTGATCAGCACTACAAAAGGTATTGAGGCCAACGGTTTCCTGTTGATGAGCCAGGTGTTGCGCGAGGAAATTCAGGGCGTGCGACTCGGTGTGATGAGCGGCCCCAATCTCGCCAAGGAAATTGCTGCAAAACAACTCACGGCTACAGTGATCGCGAGCGTTGACGACGATCTCAATGCGACGGTGCAGGATCTGCTGCATTGCGGATATTTTCGCGTCTATGCAAGCAACGATATGTTCGGCGTCGAACTCGGCGGTGCGCTGAAGAATGTGTACGCGATCATGTCCGGCATGGCGGCGGCGCGCGGTATCGGCCAGAACACCATCAGTATGCTGCTGACACGTGCGCTGGCGGAAATGAGCCGGTTTGCCGTGCGCATGGGCGCCGATCCGCTGACATTTCTGGGCCTGTCAGGCGTCGGCGATTTGATCGTGACCTGCATGTCACCGCTCAGTCGTAATTATCAGGTCGGTTATGCCTTGGGTAAGGGTCGCGATATCGAGAGCATTTGCGCGGAGCTAGGCCAGGTCGCGGAAGGTATCAATACGCTGAAGTTGTTAAAAGCGCGTGCAGATGCCTTGCAGGTGCGGATGCCGCTGGTCAACGGTCTTTATGAGGTATTGCACAATGGTCGCGGTGTCGAACAGGTCGTGGGTGCGCTGATGTCGGGCGAACAAAATCGCGATGTCGAGTTCGCATTAAAATAAACAGCGCGCAGAAGTAAGGATTGATCCGATATTTTTGGATGTGCGCAGCAAACAGTGGCGTCCGGTTGTCACACGAGACTCGGATGTTTAGGGGGTAGTCGATGAAACTCTGGATCCTGCGCCACGGCGAAGCCGAACCCCGCAAAACCACTGACCCCGAGCGGGCGCTGACCAAACACGGCCATAAGGAAGCGCAGGCAGCGGGGCACTGCTTGGCGAAACACGCTGGGGCTGGGCTGGTCGTGCTGGCGAGCCCCTATCGGCGTGCGCAACAGACAGCCGAAGCCGTGCTGCAGGAGTTGCGCCGCTCGGCGACAGATCTGCAGACCGTGCCATGGTGTACGCCCGATGAGGATCCCGTCGCAGCGCTCGATCACCTGGCGTTTCGCGAGGAAACCGAACTGTTGGTAGTCAGCCATATGCCGTTCGTCAGCGCGCTGGCGGGATTGCTGGTGGAGGGTGACTGGCGTGCGGGTCCGCCGATGCACACGGCATCACTGATCGAGCTGGATGTGCCCATCGTTGCAGCGCGCATGGCGCAATTGCTCAGCCTGCGGCACCCGCCCGAATTCAAGAAAGCGCATATCTGAAAAGCCGTTGTATTCCTCTCGGATAAAACCAGGCTCGCATCACTCCAGGGCAGGAGCTTCGAGCTATGAACTACAAGGCACAGATAACTCCAGGGTGGATAGTGGTAGCTAACGCAGAAGAAATCGTGCTGGATGTGGGCGGTGTAGTTCTCGCCGGCAAACGTTGGCGCAATGGCTCCTTACCGGTACTGGCGCTGCACGGCTGGCTCGATAACGCCGCGAGTTTCGACCGCATCGCGCCGCTGTTGCAGGGTGCCGATGTGGTGGCACTCGATCTGGCGGGACATGGCTACAGCTATCACCGCACGCCGCAGGCGGCCTACAACATCTGGGAGGATCTACCCGATATTCTGCGTGCGGCCGATCGTCTCGGTTGGCAACAGTTTCATGTGATCGGTCACTCGCGCGGTGCGATCATTGCGTCGCTGCTGACGGTGACGTTGTCGGAGCGTGTGCTCAGCACGGCGCTGCTCGACGGTTTTCGTCCGGATGCCGTGCCTTATCCGCAAACCTTCACGCAACTCGCCCAATTTCTGCGCGAACATCTCGCCATTGCCGATAAACCGCGCGTGCGTTACGAAACCCTGGAGCGCGCCCTGGAAGTTCGCTCGCGTGTCAGTGGTATGCGCGCCGAAACCGCGCTGCCGATTGTCGAGCGCGGCCTGCAATGTATCGAAGGCCTTTGGACCTGGCGTGCAGATCCGCGTTTGCATTTGCCGTCCGCCATCAAGCTCAGCCCAGAGCAGGTGCAGTTGATGCAGGCTGAACTGGCAAAAAAACACTGCAAATTGTGGCTGGCGGAGCGGGGCATGGTGCCGTGGTTGCAGCAGGGCGGTATCGATGAGCTGCATTTTGCCAAACAGATAATGCCTGGTTCGCACCATTTTCATATGGAGGAGCAGGCGGAAATTCTGGCGCGGGAAATCGTGGAGTTCTGGCAGGATTGTGAAATCTGAAAAACTGCCGATCGAAATCCTGAATCATAAACTTCGATCGGCGTTGACTCGTCAGCGTCGCGATTAATTAGTCATGTCCGACCAGTGACAGAAACTCACTGCGGGTGGAGGCATCAGTGCGGAAGGTTCCGCGCATCGCTGAGGTGCGCATCACCGAATTTTGTTTTTCCACGCCGCGCATCATCATGCACAGGTGTTTGGCTTCGATGATCACGCCTACGCCGGCCGCACCAGTAACGTTTTGAATCGTTTCTGCAATCTGCACCGTCAATGTTTCCTGGATTTGCAGGCGCCGCGCAAACATATCCACGATGCGTGCAATTTTTGATAAGCCCAGCACTTTGCCTTGGGGTAAATAAGCCACGTGCGCACGGCCGATAAACGGCAGCATGTGATGTTCGCACATCGAATACAGTTCGATATTGTTGACCACCACCATCTCGTTGCAGTCGGAATCGAACAGCGCATTGTTGACGATGGTATCGAGCGATTGGTGATACCCCTGCGTCAGGAATTCAAAGGCCTTGGCCGCCCGTTTCGGTGTGTCGCGCAGACCATCGCGCTGCAGATCTTCGCCCACGCCCTGGATGATGGTCGAAAAGGCGGCTTCCATATTGCTGTCGTGGTCCATGTTGGTTTCCTTATGTTCTGATGGTCGGCGTTGCACGACGTCGGTGTTGAGTCATTCTAACAACTCCCCTCCGGCGGCTACAAACCGCGTGGGTTACAATGTCTCCATTACGCACACCGCCCGCAATCGGTTTAATGGACGTTGCAGATGCCTTTAATTTCTGATCTCGTCGTTTTTTGAGTGTTTTGCTTTTAAACAGCCACTGCAGGAACCGTCTTGTGGAAACCACACAGCAAGTTGCCGAACAACTACTGACTGTGCGCGATCTGGTGCGCTGGGGTACCAGTCGTTTCGCGCGCGCCGGTTTATATTTTGGGCATGGTACCGACAACGCGATCGAAGAAGCACTGGCGCTGGTACGCCATGGCCTGGCGCTGGATCACACGCAGATCGGCGAATTCCTCACCGCGCGCACGACGCTGGCCGAGCGCCGCGCCATCATCGAATTGATCGAACAGCGCGCCACCGATCGGGTGCCAGTGCCTTATTTGACCGGCGAAGCGTGGTTTGCCGGAATTCCGTTTCATGTCGATGAGCGGGTGCTGATTCCGCGCTCCCCGCTGGCCGAATTGATCGAGGCGGAGTTTGCGCCGTGGCTGCCGACGTCGCCGCAGCACATTCTCGATCTGTGCACCGGTGGCGGTTGTATCGGCATCGCCTGTGCACTGCACAACGAGGGTGCCGAGGTGGTGTTGTCCGATATTTCCGACGACGCGCTGGAGGTTGCGCTCGACAACATCGAATATCACGGGGTCGGCGATCGCGTGCAGATCGTGCAGTCGGATTTATTCGACAGTCTGGAAGACGAGCGCTTCGACCTGATCGTCAGTAATCCACCCTACGTCGATGCCGACGACATGGCCACGCTGCCGGCGGAGTATCTGCATGAGCCCGAACTGGCGCTGGCGGCGGGGGTCGATGGCCTCGATCTCACGCGGCGGATATTGCGTGAAGCCGCTGCCCATCTGACGGATAACGGCGTGCTGATTGTCGAAGTCGGCAACAGCTGGGTGGCGCTGGAGGAGGCCTACCCGACGGTACCGTTCACCTGGATCGAGTTCGAACGCGGTGGCCACGGCGTGTTCCTGCTGACGCGCCAGCAGCTAGACGAACATGCCGGGTTGTTTGCGGCCCTGTAAGGCCCCGCTGCTGTCGTATAATCCCGTCTCCCTGAATCGCGCTCCCGGTATCGACAAATGCCGGGTTGAATCAATCGAGCCTGTTATTTTCGAGCTTCTTTTCCAGAGAAAAGCCATGTCCGGCAACACCCTCGGCAAGCTGTTTACCGTTACCACTTTTGGCGAGAGTCACGGCCCAGCGCTGGGCTGTATCGTCGATGGCTGCCC
>JBEVMI010000337.1:0-25773 GCA_040508685.1 Spongiibacteraceae bacterium | reverse complement strand
GTCTGGGGTTTTGATGATTGCAGTATCGATAGTTACCGTATCCATGATTACCGTAATGCGGGCCGGTAGGCCCCACGCATCAACGACTGGCGGTGATTTTGTTGCAACGCATACCGGCGTCCGCAAAACCCTGGCCTTTGTCGATGCGGGTATTCATGCAGGACCAGTAGGCCGGTGAGTTGCGATTGGTTTTGCAGATCCCTTCAATCTGTTCTTTCGGCGCGTCACGGAATTCCTTGGTTTTATTCATGACCGAGTTACAGGAAGCAGTGCCCGCAATGGTGGGTTTGGAAGATGGAGTGGACGATTGAGCGACCGCTTCAGCGGCTGTGCCGGCGAGCGGCGCCGATAACAACAGTGCGGCGATGGCGCTAGCGCCAAAGGTTTTCAGAGCGATGGTTGTTTTGATCGACATCATTTTGATTCTCCCGCTTTTGCTGCGCTTTGATGCGCTATCGCGTGCCTGTATCGACACATCGTTTTTCGTCGGGTTCACAATTGCATTGCGCGGATTAACGAAAACTGAATGTATTCAAGGAATTGTTTATCAAATAACCGCCTTGCGCGGGGCCGCATTATTGCTCGATTTTTCAGCATTCAAATTTTTATCGATTTTATTCCCGCAGGGGCACTGGCATTAATGAACTCAACTTCGATTCCCGCACGCTGTAGTTCGTGCACGGCCTGGCATGCATCCTCGCGCAAATAACGTGGATCAACCGTATCAATGTCGCTGGCTTCACCATCGGTGAACACAAAAATTTCGTGCGCAGCCGCGGGCTCATCAGCAAGTAATTTTCTGGCGTAACGCAGCGCGCCGCCAAGACGTGTGGAATAGGCTGCGCTGAGGCCGGCGAGTCGCGTAAGAATTTTCCAACTCGAATAATTGTCGGAAAAATTTTTGACCGGCGCCATGTGCAATGCGTGCCGGCCGTCCGAACAAAAGCCATAGATGGCGCAACGATTGCCGCTGCGTGTGGTGTGTTCGACCATCTGCAACGTGGCGACTTTTGCATGGTCCAGTGCAGATGGATCGGCGCGCACTGTCGCGTCGGCCATGGTGGCTAGCGCCGGTGGCGCGCCCATCGACAGCGAAGTATCAATTAAAATCAGCAGCGACCCCGGCTGCTCCTGCTCGATCAAGCGCCGATAAATTCGCATGTCCGCATGCTGGCCGAGACGACGATCAGCGATATTGCGAATGCAGGCATCCAGGTCGAGCGAATCGCCGTCGTGCCCGCGCCGATGGCGACGCCTATTCGCAGCGTGTTGTCGCGCACGATATGACGGTAGCGCCGCGTCGGACATTTCCAGCAGTCGCGCGACAGCCTCTGGTGGCGCTTCCCGCGGTGGCTCCTGCTCGCGCACACTGACCCACGCAGCGCGATAGAACTGGCGGGCATAGTCCCACTCCGGCAAGGTTGCCGGCGCGAGGACCGGCGCTGCACCGGCGATCAACCAGTCACCGATTTCGCTGCGCCGTGCCGACGTGTCGCCCGCGATCGGTGCCGCGGCAATGCGCGTGGCCTCGCGGTCGGGACATATGCCGGCTTGTTGTTCTTCCAGCGGCGGTGGCTCGTCGTCGTCAATCCACAGGCCGCGATGATCGTCGCGATACGCGGGTTCGACGACATAACTTTTCCAGTTGAATTGCAGCCGCATCTGGCCGAGGTCGTTGCCGAGCAGATTGCCCAGCTCGCGACTCAACGCCGGATTCTGCCATTCCGATTCGCGCGCATAAAAAAGTCGGCGCGCTTTATTGACCCACGGATTGTTGTTCGGCCAGGCGGGATCGAACAATGCTACCGCCAGCCGACGCAACAGCGCCGCAACATCGTCGCTCTCCTTCGTCCGCGTCTGGAGATGGAGGGCGTCGATATAGGGCGCCCATAAACGGCGCAACCCCGGTCGTTCGCGCAACACGAGCTGCTCGACGCGGGCATCCTCGAAAAGGGAAGTCAGTACGATTTGAATCGGTCGAAATTTTCCGACCGCGAACGGTGCACCGCCGAATCGTGCGTGCGCATAAAAGTGCGCGACACTGGCGCGGTGATGCGCCGGATTATGGCGCGGCAACCGGAATTTATTCTGCGCGAACGATGCGCGGGCAGACGCGGGCGTTTGGCAATCGATCCACTGACACGACGCGCGTTCACCTAACCATGCCGCAAACCAGAGCTCCGCGCTGCGCTGGATTTGGTCGGTCTCGGCGTTCATCAGCGACAGGTTTCAAACAGCTGCAGCAGCGTGGCGCGCAAGGTAACGTCATCGGTTATCGGCAAAATCAGCGCCGACAAACAGGCATCGCGCAAACCGAGGCCATTGCGTGCGAGCCGCGCGGCGTGAATCAGCATGCGCGTCGAAAAACCTTCGGCGAGCCCCTTGCCCACCAGATTGCGGGAATGCGCGGCGAGGGTGACCAGGGTTTCCGCCAGATGGTTATCAACGTCGGCCTCAGCGACGATGATCTGCGCTTCCACCGCCGGTTCCGGCCATTGAAAATCGAGCGCGACAAAACGCTGTTTGGTTGATTCCTTCAGTTGTTTGGCGAAATGCTGATAACCGGGATTGTAGGAAACCACCAACTGAAAATCGGGATGCGCATGCACCAGTTCATTATTGCGTTCAAGCGGTAACAGACGCCGCGCATCGGTCAGCGGATGAATGACCACCACCGTATCCTGATGTGCCTCGACGATTTCATCGAGATAACAAATCGCACCGGCTCGTGTTGCACGCGTCAGCGGGCCGTCCTGCCAGTGCGTACCGTCGTTGTTTAGCAAATGGCGACCGACCAGATCGGCCGCGGTCATGTCTTCGTGACACGCAATCGTAATCAGCGGTCGCTGCAAGCGCCACGCCATGTATTCGACAAACCGCGTTTTGCCGCAGCCGGTCGGGCCTTTCAACATCAATGGCAATTTTTCGCGATGGGCCTGTTCGAAGACGGCAATCTCGCTGCCGGTGGCATAGTAGTGCGGCTCGTCGGCGATCAGGTATTCACTGAGAGAATTCACCAAATCCCCCCTCGCCCGCTCAACGATGAGCGGGCGCCTCGGTCGGTATTCCCTCGATCGGGCATTCATCGGTGCCGACACTCGACCGCGTCATGGCTTCGACTTTGGCGCGGGTGCCTTCCGGGTCTTCGATCCAGCTGCGATAAAAATCGTACGGGCACGCCGCGACACCGCGCACGTCGTCGCCCGAATTGATCATGCCGGTGTAACCGCGGTGCAGCAGTTTGAATAAATGATTTTCCGACTGCATGTTTTTGCGCGCGTCGCGAATCAACGATTTCGATAACGCGGCGTATTGAATGCCGTAATCTTCTTCACCACATTCGCCGAGCGTGCGGCCATCGAATCCGATAATCGCCGAGTGGCCAAAATACGAATAGACGCCATCAAAACCCGCGGCGTTGGCGACTGCGACATAACTGTTATTGGCCCAGGCCATCGCCTTCGCCATCAACACCTGCTGATCTTTTGCCGGATACATATAACCCTGACAGCGCACGATCAGCTCTGCGCCTTTCATGGCACAGTCGCGCCAGATTTCCGGGTAGTTGCCGTCGTCGCAAATAATCAGGCTGATTTTCAGGCCTTTCGGACCGTCGGATACATAAGTGCAGTTGCCCGGATACCAGCCTTCGATCGGCACCCACGGCATGATCTTGCGGTATTTCTGTACGATCTCACCCTGATCGTTCATCAGGATCAGCGTGTTGTAGGGCGCCTTGTTGGGATGTTCTTCGTGGCGTTCGCCGGTCAGCGAAAATACGCCCCACACTTTGGCTTTGCGGCACGCGGCCGCGAAAATTTCGGTTTCCTCACCGGGTACGGCCGCCGCGGTGTCGTACATCTCCTTGGCGTCGTACATGATGCCGTGCGTGCTGTATTCCGGAAAGATCACCAGATCCATGCCGGGCAAACCGCTTTTCATGCCGATCAGCATATCGGCGATTTTGCGCGCGTTGTCGAGCACCTCGGCCTTGGTGTGCAGTCGCGGCATTTTGTAGTTGACGACGGCGACGCCGACGGTGTCTTTGCTACTGGAAATATCGCCATGCATCATGATCGCGTTCTCTCGTTGGTTTTGCCTCCCCTGCGAAGTAGGGGAGGTGGCTCGCGATAGCGAGACGGAGGGGTCATCAAGCTCATCACACCTGACCCCCTCGCCCTGCGGGCACTCCCCCTACTTCGCAGGGGGAGATATTAATGTCCGATCATCCAGGGACGGCTGGTGGATTTGGATTGTCGTAATCCAGTCTTCGTTTCCTCGCCTTTCGCAGGCCCGTGCGAGCAGCCGGAACTGCAGACATGTTTCTTCATCGCGCGCGGCTCATGCGCGCTGCGTTCGTTGACCTGATGCGCCTTGCGCTGTGTCGTTGTCAGTACCGCCAGCCGGGGCGCACTGATCAGACGCGGTGCGTAACCCTCACAGTCGGGGCACGTCGACGGTTCGCCACTGCGTGCCATTGGTCGCAATTCGCTGAATTCACCGCTGCATTCGCTGCAGCGAAAGTCATAGACCGGCATGACGGAATCCTCCTATGAAATCACTGAAATAGATTTGGGATAAAAAATGCAGGCCGATCAACGCTGCCTTGTCAATCGGCCTGCGAACACTCGTAACGAGCTTTTCCCCAAAAAAACTATTTGTCCTTCCAGTAAGAAACCGGAATATCGATACCGCCGGTGACGTGTTTGATAGGGCCATCCTTGTTCGGCATCATGTCGAAATCGAAAATTTCAGTCGGCAGCATCAACGTCGCGCACGCATTCGGAATATCGACGATGCCGCTGATATGTCCCTGCACCGGCGCGGTGCCGAGAATGGTGTACGCCTGCGCACCGCTGTAACCGAATTTTTTCATGTATTCGATGGCGTTGAGACAGGCCTGGCGATAGGCCACATGCACGTCGAGGTAATACTGCTTGCCGGATTCGTCGACCGAGATGCCCTCGAAGATCAGATAGTTTTGATAATTGGGCTTGAGTGAGCTTGGTTTGAAAATTGGATTCTTCACACCGTATTTGGCGACCCCACCTTTGATGATGTCGACCTTGATGTGAATCCAGCCGGCCATTTCGATGGCGCCGCAGAAAGTGATTTCACCGTCGCCCTGCGAGAAGTGCAGGTCGCCCATCGACAGGCCGCCGCCATTCACATACACCGGGAAATATACCTTGGAGCCGCGCGTCAGATCCTTGATGTCGCAGTTGCCACCGTGTTCGCGCGGCGGCACGGTGCGCGCACCTTCCAGCGCCGCAATTTTCGCGGCTTCCGGTTTCATCGCACCCATGTGCGCGGTGTCGGCGCACGGCGGTGCGGCCAGCGGCGGCACGCGGTTGGGATCGGTCGCAATCAATGCGGCTTCGCGTTTGTTCCAGGTATCGAGCAACGCTTTCGACGGCAGGCAACCGATCAGCCCCGGATGCATGATGCCGGCAAAACTGCAGTTCGGAATTTGTGGCGAAGTGGCGTAGATCCCCTTCAAATCCCACACCGCCTTGTGGGCATCGGGAAAATGTTCGGTGAGAAAACCACCGCCATTTTCCTTCGCGAATAAACCGGTGAAACCCCATTCGGAAGTCGGTAGCGTGCCGATATCCATGATGTCGACCACCAGCAGGTCGCCGGGCTCGGCACCTTCGACACCAATCGGACCGGAAAGATAATGCACCTTGGTCAGGTCGACGTCGCGCACGTCATCCGCGGAATCGTTGTAGCCGATCTGGCCGCCGGTCCAGTCCACACATTCGACGACAAAATCCGCACCCGGCTTCACCCACGCCACCATCGGAATATCCGGATGCCAGCGGTTGTGGATGCAGGGTTGCTCGGTAGCCGGTTTCTTCAGATCAACTTTGATTAGCGTTTCCGTCATTTCCATGTTCCTCGCGACAGCGGTCAATGGGATGTTTATGTCGGGGAGAAGAGCACGGAGTGTGCCAGCGCGAATATTTGCGGAATATTTTCAGTAATGGCGCTGCGTTAATAAAGAAGGCACAACTTTGCGAGGAGGTCGCACATGACAATTGGCGGGGCCGGCGTTTAACAATGTCACCTTTGTCAAATGACAATGCCGTGCCAATGACAAACTCGTCGACCTGCAGATGTTTTATTCGCATTTGTTAAATATTTGCGGCCACTCAAAAGTAGATCAAATTTTCAGCGCCGCCTGCGGATTTAGCGGCTTCCTTTCTTATTTTTGCTTTTCTGACGCGCCCCGTTTTTGGTGGCACGCCTGTTGCTCTTACAGAATCAGAGCGCATCAACGCGCTGCTATTGCGATGGACGTTTAATTTTCGTCTCAAGGCCGTTTCTCTGGTGGAGGAAGCAACAATGCGTTTAGAAAAAAATCATTCCCTTTCAACTCAAGGCCACTCGATTCAACGAAAGCATCGACGTCGCGCGCTGTGGTCGGCGCTGATGTTGGGCGCTTCGCTGACATTCGGTGCGATAGGTGGAGCTTTTGCTGCCGATTTGCCAACGTCAAAAGTAATGACCACGGGTCTCGCGGTCACCGATAAAACAGTCACCGTCGGTATTTTGCATTCGATCACCGGCACCATGGCGATCAGCGAGACCGGTGCCGTGGAAGCAGAAAAACTCGCCATCGATCAAATCAATGCGATGGGCGGTATCCTTGGTCGCAAAATCGAAGTGATTCAGGAAGACGGTGCATCCGATTGGCCAACCTTTGCTGAGAAATCGAAAAAACTTCTGGAGAAAGATAAAGTCGCCGCAGTATTCGGCTGCTGGACCTCGGCATCACGCAAAGCGGTGCTGCCAATCTTCGAGCAGAAAAACGGCCTGCTCTACTATCCGACGTTCTATGAAGGTCTCGAACAGTCGAAGAACGTTTTCTACACCGGCCAGGAAGCCACGCAACAAATTCTCGCCAGTCTCGACTGGGCCAGCAAAACGCTCGGTGCCAAATCCTTCTATCTGGTGGGCTCGGATTACATCTGGCCGCGCACGTCGATGAAGATTGCCCGCAAACACATCGAAAACGTTCTGAAAGGCACTGTGGTCGGCGAAGAATATTATCCGCTCGGCAGCACGCAGTTCAGTTCGCTGATCAACAAGATCAAGTTGAAAAAACCTGATCTCGTATTCGGCGCCGTGGTCGGTGGCTCCAACGTGGCGTGGTTCAAGCAATTGAATGCCGCCGGCCTCACCTTCAAGAAACAGCCGATGTTGACCATTTCCGTAACCGAGGACGAAGTTCTGGGTATCGGTGGTGCCAACGTTGAAGGCCTGTATTCCTCGATGAAATATTTCGAGTCGCTCGACAACGCCAACAACAAGGCATTCGTTGCTGCGTTCAAAGCGAAATACGGTGCTGACAGCGTGATCGGCGACGTGACCCAGGCCGGCTATCTCGGTCCGTGGTTGTGGAAAGCAGCTGTCGAGAAAGCGGGCAGCTTCGATGTGGATAAAGTGGTAGCTGCATCGCCCGGCCTCGAACTGAAAACCGCACCGGAAGGTTACGTGAAACTCCACGAAAATCATCACCTGTGGAGCAAGGCGCGTATCGCGGTATGGCAAAAGGATGGTCAGGCGAAAGTGGTTTTCGAGTCTGATCTGATCGAGCCGAACCCGTTCCCGAAAGGTTATCAGTGATTGTTTAGTCGACGCCTGCGTTGGTGTTGCCTCGCAGGCATCGGGGTTCTCTTGCGGAAAACGCATCCCTCATCCCTGAGACTCCGTAGAAACATCCTGTTCCTACGGTTTCCGCAAGAGAACCCCGACACCCGCTCAATCTGAGCTGTTTGAAATTTCGCAATATTTTTGGAACCACCGTAGCTGCCAGAGGAATTAAAGATGGACGGTTACTCAGCCGCAGAATTAATCGATAATTTTTCGATGCAGGCCTTCGCCGGCATCAGTCTGTTTTCGGTATTCGTGTTGATGGCGCTGGGACTGGCCATTATTTTCGGCCAGATGGGCGTCATCAATATGGCCCACGGCGAATTTCTTACGATCGGTGCCTACAGCACCGTCGCCATGTCGATGCTCGCGGAAAAATTTCCCGTGCTGCTCAACGGCTACTTTTTTCTCGCCGTCATCGCCGCCTTTCTCATCGCCTTTGCGGTTGGATGGCTCGTCGAGTTTTTTATTATCCGATATTTATACAAACGTCCACTCGACACGCTGCTGGCGACCTGGGGCCTGAGCCTGATCATGCAACAGATTTTCCGCTCGGCATTCGGTGCGCGTGAAGTCAGCGCGGTGCTGCCGGACTGGCTGATGGGATCGTGGACATTGCGCGAAGGCCTCGATATTCCGATCAACGGCCTGTTCGTGCTGGGCCTCACCATCGTGCTCTCCGGCGCCGTGTTCTTTTTCCTGCAGCGTTCGCGCTGGGGCTTGAAAGTGCGCGCGACTACGCAGAATCGGGCAATGGCTGGCGCCGTCGGCATCGATACCGGCAAGGTTGACCGCATGACTTTCGCGCTCGGCTGCGGCATTGCCGGCGTGGCAGGTGCAGCGTTCACCACGATCGCATCCACCGGCCCGACCAGCGGTTCGCAGTACATCGTCGATACCTTCCTCGTCGTCGTGTTCGGCGGCGCAGGCAGCCTGATCGGCACGTTCGCATCGGCGTTCTCGATCGCCCAGGCGCAATCGATTCTCGGCTTCTTCCTCAGCGGTTCGATGGCGAAAGTCATCACGCTGGTGGCCGTGGTCGGCATCCTGATGGCGCGCCCGGAAGGTCTGTTCAACATTCGTGTGCGCAAATAGATCGCATTGTTTGGATCACGGTGTTCGCTAGTCCCCTCTTCCTGCCGGGGAGGGGAGGTCTTAATGAAGCAAGAGAGGTTGGCGATGAATTCAGTTCTCGGCAAATGGCTGGGTGGGCGCGAGGGAGCAATTAATTTAGCGATCCTCGCCGCGATTATTTTTATCGTAATGCCGCTGAGCATGGATATTTTCCGGCTCAACCTGGTCGGCAAATATCTCACTTACGCGTTCGTCGCAGTGGGGCTGGTGTTGTGCTGGGGTTACGGCGGCATTCTCAGCCTGGGCCAGGGCATTTTCTTCGGGCTCGGCGGTTATTGCATGGCGATGTTTCTGAAACTCGAAGCATCCAATCCCGAGAACACCAAAATCCAGTCGACCCCCGGCATTCCGGATTTCATGGACTGGAACCAGATTACCGAACTGCCCTGGTTCTGGCAGCCCTTTCACAGCTTCACCTTCACCGTGATTGCAGTGACGGCCGTGGCAGGAATTTTCGCGTACATCCTCGGCGTCGCGATGTTCAAACGCCGCGTTGCCGGCGTGTACTTCTCGATCATGACGCAGGCCGTCGCCTCCATTCTTACCATCCTCATCGTCGGCCAACAGGGTTACACCGGCGGCATCAACGGCATGACCGATCTGCGCACGCTGCTGGGCTGGGATATTCGCACCGACAGCGCGAAATACATCTTGTACTACATCAACGGCGGATTGCTGGTGGCTGCAATTCTGGTCGGCCGCGCCATCATCGCCTCCAAACTCGGCAAGCTAATGCTGGCGATGCGCGATCGCGAGGATCGCGTCCGTTTCTCGGGTTATGACGTCGCCAACTTCAAGGTATTCATCTTCGTCGCCAGCGCCGTCATCTCCGCCATCGGCGGTGCGATGTTCACGCTGCAGGTAGGTTTCATGTCGCCCTCCTTCGTCGGCATCATTCCGTCGATCGAGATGGTGATTTATGCCGCCGTGGGCGGGCGCATGTCGCTCATCGGTGCGGTGTACGGGACGCTGCTGGTCAACTTCGGCAAGACCTATTTTTCCGAGAGTTTCCCGACCTTGTGGCTGATCTTCATGGGTGTCCTGTTCATCGGCGTGGTGATGGGGTTCCCCAATGGTCTCGCCGGGGTTTACAGCGGAACCGTCAAACCGAAGTTCCTGGCCTGGCGTGCAGCGAAAGCCGGCAAGTCGACACCGCCGCCATCGGCGCCGAGCGCCCCCAGCAAGCCCGTTGAAAAAGTGGAGCCAGACAAAGACCTGCCCTCCCGCATTATGCCCTCCACCCCTTCGGCCTGACTGACCCGATTAGTCTTAACAGAGTAAACGACCATGGCTACCCCCCCGATCTCTGCCAATGATTTTATCGGTACCAAATCGCTACAGCGGGACTTCGTGCTGACGGTCGAAGGACTCACCGTTTCGTTCGATGGCTTCAAGGCGGTCGACGATCTCAACCTGTACATCGACAAGAATGAAATTCGCGTCGTGATCGGTCCCAACGGCGCCGGTAAAACCACGGTGCTGGATTTGATCTGCGGCAAAACCAAGGCGACCAGCGGCAGCATCAAATTCAAGGACAAGGAATTGACCAAGATGTCCGAGCATAAAATCGTGCAGGCGGGTGTGGGCCGTAAATTCCAGAATCCGTCGATCTACGAAAATCTGACGGTGTTCGAGAATCTGGAGATTTCGTTTCCCAAAGGCCGTACCGTTTTTGGTGCACTGGCGTTCAAACGCACCGCCGAAGTGATTGCGCGCGTGAATGAAGTTGCCAAGGAAATCATGCTCGACGAGCTGCTCAGCACGGAAGCCGGCCTGCTCAGCCACGGCCAGAAACAATGGCTGGAAATCGGCATGTTGCTGATTCAGGACCCCGAGTTGCTGATGCTCGACGAACCCGTCGCCGGCATGAGCGCACGCGAGCGCGAACTCACCGGCGAGCTGCTGAAACGTATCTGCAAAAACCGCTCGGTGATCGTGATCGAACACGATATGGAATTCGTCAAAAACATCGCCCACCGCGTCACCGTGTTGCACCAGGGCAAAATTCTGAAAGAAGGTTCGATGGAAGCGGTACAAAAAGATCCGAAAGTGATCGAGGTGTACCTCGGTCATTAATAACGCGGTCCGTCGATCGATCACGCGGCCACGCACGACATTCATTGACGAGCATTCAAGAGGTTAGGCGCCATCATGCTGAACGTAGAAAATTTCTGTGTGAACTACGGCCAGAGCGAAATCATTCACGATATTTCCTTCAGCGTAAAACCGAAGGAAACGATTGCGATCATGGGCCGCAATGGCATGGGCAAAACCACGCTGTTCAAATCGCTGATGGGCGTCATTCCCAGCCGCCACGGCAGTGTCAAGGTAGGCGAAACCGAGATCGGCGGCATGCCCAGCTTCAAGCGTGTCGCCAACGGCGTTGCTTTCGTGCCGCAGGGGCGGCAGATTTTTTCGACATTGACGGTGCTTGAAAATATCGAGACCGGATTAGAGACCGCCAAGGAGAAGAAAATTTCGGACGACATCTACGCGCTGTTTCCGGTGCTGTGGGACATGCGCAAACGCAAAGGCGGCAACCTCTCCGGCGGCCAGCAGCAACAACTTGCGATTGCACGTGCACTCGCCTCCGATCCGAAAGTGTTGTTGCTCGACGAACCGACCGAAGGCATTCAACCATCGATCATCAAGGATATTGCGAAGGCACTGAATGAACTGCGCAAGATGCGCGACATCACCATCATCGTATCGGAGCAGGTGTTGAGTTTTACGCTGGAAGTGGCCGATCGATTGTTCGTCATCGAACGCGGACGTTTCGTCCACGAAGATATGCGGCAGGATGTGGACGCGAAAAAAATTACGGCGTATCTGTCGGTTTAACCACCGATCGAGCAGGGCGAAATGGCGGCGGCCTGAATCAATCCGCCAGTTTCATCAATCGATAACGCAGTTGCCGCAGGGTTAATCCCAGCAATGCCGCTGCCTGGGTTTGATTGCCGCCCGTCTGTTTCAGGGCGTGTTCGATATGCTGGCGTTGGCCGTGTTCGACACGGGTATAGGGACGGTAACGCGGCGCCTCTGCCGGTGCGGGCACCGGTGCAGAAACGGGAAGGATATCCGGCATCGGTCGATTCACTTCGGTCGCTTCAACCGTGCCCAGCGGGAAACCACCCTCGTCCGTCAAAATTTGTTCGATCTGGCGATCGCTGATCCACGGGCCTTCGACCTGCAGCACCGCGCGCTCGATAACATTCTGCAATTGGCGAATGTTGCCCGGCCACGGGTAGTGACACAACCGATCCATGGTGCCCGCGCCCATATTTAGATTGCGGCGATACATGCCCTGATAACGCTGCAGGAAAAAATCGACCAGCAGCGGAATGTCGCCGGTGCGTTCGCGCAATGGTGGCAGGTAAATCGGCACGACATTCAGGCGGAAGAATAGATCGAGACGGAAGCGACCGGTTTCGATCGCCTTTTTCAGATTGATATGGGTCGCGGTGATAATGCGGAAATTCACGTTGACGGGTTTGTCGCCGCCCACCGGCTCGACCTGGCGATCCTGCAATACGCGCAGCAGTTTCACCTGTAAATCGAGTTGCAGGTCGCCGATCTCATCGAGGAATAACGTACCGTCATTGGCCTGCTGCAGCTTGCCTTTTTTGTTGCGGTGCGCGCCGGTGAAACTGCCTTTCTCGTGACCAAATAATTCGGACTCAAGCAGTTGCTCCGGAATCGCTGCGCAGTTGAGCGGGATGTATGGACCATTGCTGCGCGCACTGAGGCGATGCACCATCTGCGCAAACATTTCCTTGCCGGTACCGGATTCACCCAGCAATAGAATCGGCGCGTCGGAAAATTTCGCGTTGTCGATTTGTTTGACCGCGGCCAGCAACGACGGGCTGTGGCCGATGATGCCGTAGGTTTTGCACAACTGGTGCAGGCGCTCGATCTCGCTGTCGTTGCTGCCCTCGGGTACTGCGGCGAATAGCTGCCCGCGCTGTTCGAGTAACATCAATACTGATGTCATCATGCTGGAGATCACGCGCAGCAAATCGACATCCTGCGAGTACAGGCGACTCTCGTCGGCACGACGCTGCACCGATAACACACCGATGGGTTTGCCTTCGACCAGAATCGGCGCCGAAATAAATCCGACACCGGCCTTTTTGCCATTGAGCGGCTCGGCGATTCGGGTCAGGAAAATGGGCTCGTCCATGACATCGGTGACCAGCGCCAACTGACCGGTGCGCCACACGGCGCCGGTGAGGCCCTGATTGAATGGCACCGAATATTCGCCGCGCTGCAGCCGTCCGCGATTCAAGCCATAAGAGAATGCCACCTGGAGTTCGCCGGTGGCATAGTTGGGCATCAACACACGACCGCAGTGCAGATGCGCCCACTCCGATAGCAGGCGCAGCAGCGCGGTAAGTTTCTGCTCGGGGGGCAATGGGCTCGCCAGTAGGCGGGTCGCCTCCAGAATCAGCGCATCATTGATCTGTAGGTGTTCGGCATGGAGGGTCATGACACACCTTTATCCGTTTGTGCTCGTTATCCTTGCGTGCACATTGCTGAGGCAACAATGCCATACGGCCATGTCAGACTAACGCTGGCGATGTCCGGTCGATCAAAGCCGCCTTACTTACGGCGCTTTGATTCTTAGCAAAAAGCAATTGGCGTGCCGGCCGCAAAAAAAACACCACCCCTGATTTTCCAAGCGATTTTTGCGGCTCCTTCGTGTTGCGCGCACCGTTTTGGGGGTCGAATTGGCAGGACGGACAATAAAGAGGCGCGGCGTGTTATGGTTGCGCCACTTTTTGACGCAGCGTTACGATACGAATCTCCGCGCCATACAAGATGCATAATATTTTCAGATTCGATATATCCCTATTTAATGCCAGCAGAACCGACACCATGGATTTTTCCTGTGACCGATTTGACTACCATTGAAATCAGCAAGGAGGACATCAAGTTCTCGGCGGCACATTTCACGATTTTTTCAGCAACCGAACGCGAGCGGCTGCACGGCCACAACTTCGCGGTGCGGCTGGCGGTGACGGCTCCGGTCGGCGATGACGGGATCTGTTTCAGTTACAAGGAAATCAAGACGCGCATACGTGAGTTATGCGAGACATTGGACGAATACACGCTGCTGCCATTGCATTCGCCGCATCTGGAGATAAAAGAAGACGGGGTGTTTTATATCGTGCACTTCAATAATGAAAAAATCCCCCTGCTGAAATCCGACACTTTATTGCTGCCAGTCCGCAACTCCACCGTAGAAGAGTTCGCACGTTATCTGCTCGGGCAGTTTATCGGTGACGGCAACTTCACGCGGACGCGCAATATTTGCGCAGTCGAAGTCAAGGTGTCGTCCGGCCCCGGTCAATCCGGATCGAGTCGCTGGCAGCAACCTGCGTAGACTTTAGCGCATGCAATTTATCCGATCGCGATATATCCCGGCTGCGCGGCAACGCGCCGCAGCCATTGCGTTACTGCTACATACCTCGACAAATCAAACCCGCCGTCGGCAGCGACATGTGTGTAGGCATACAACGCGATATCGGCGACTGAATAATTTTCTCCGACGAAGAATTTCCGGCTGTGCAGATGTTGCTCCATCACAGCCAGCGCCTGATAACCTCGCTCAAGGAGTTTCGGCAATTCGGCGCGGCGCGGGCTGTCTGCCGGCAGAAATAAATTGATGGCGCGCGCTACCGCAATATAGGGTTCGTGGCTGTACTGCTCGAAGAACATCCACTGCAAAACCTGCGCGCGCTGCAGTCGATCCTGCGGCCATAACGATGAGCCTTCGGCCAGATAGACCAGGATGGCATTCGATTCGGGCAGGCAAGTGCTGCTGTCGATTTCCAGCAACGGAACCTTGCCATTGGGATTTTTGGCGAGAAAAGTTTCGGACTGCGTCGCACCGTCAAACGCACTTGTCTCCTGCCACTGATATGGCAAATCTAGCTGCTCCAGCAACAGTTTGACCTTGTAGCAGTTGCCGGAAGCGGACATTCCATAAACGGTAACCATTTGCGATTCCTCCTTGATGCACTTCATCGTCAATTGGAATTTATAGCGTTGTTCATCAACGTTACCAGCCCGCCAAAATATTCCTCGTCATGAATCATAGTTTCCCAGCCGAGCCCTGCGGCATTCACATCACCCGCACCGGCCGCGCATGTCCAAACAGGCTGCGCGAATATTCGACGCGTTTTTCCGCGGGCCACGCCAGTTCATCTTCGCCGAGCGCTTCAATCGCTTGCAGTCGCGGCAACAAACCGGCGCCGTTGGCGACCTGAATTGAAAGGCCCGGCCGCGCATTCAATTCGAGAATCAGTGGGCCGAGATTTTTGTCGATGACAATATCGCAGCCGATATAACCGAGCGCGGTCATGTCGTGGCATTGCGCCGCGAGCAACAACAATTTTTCCCAGTTGGGGACACGCAGTTCGCTGAACGGCTTTTGTGTATCCGGATGCACCCGCACCGGATTATTGCGTTGCACCGCGTGAATGCTGCGGCCGGAGCGCAGGTCGATACCAACACCGACGGCACCCTGATGCAGGTTGGCGCGCCCGTCGGAGCTGTGCGTGGAACAGCGCAACATCGCCATCACCGGAAACCCGCGAAACACGATGACGCGAATATCCGGCACACCTTCGAAGCTGTAGTCGTTGAATACCGGATCGAAATCGACACGCGTTTCGATCATCACCGAATCGGGTTTGCCGCCGAGACTGTAGAGACCGCTCATGATGTCGCTGATATGACGACGGATATCCAGCGCGGTTAATTTTGCGCCACTGGGTTTGACGAACAGTTCGCCGTCGCGCGCCGAAATAACGACGATGCCCTTGCCACCGGAGCCGCGGGTCGGCTTGATCACAAAGTCGCTCATCGGTTGCAGGCGGTGCAGCAGCCGCTCGATTTCGCCGAGGCTTTCGACATAACCGATCAGTTTCGGCGTCGCGATACCCGCCTTATGCGCCGCCTTTTTGGTTTTGAGTTTATTGTCGACCAGCGGATACAAATGACGCGGGTTGTAGCGTGCGATGTAATTTACGTTGCGCCCGTTCATGCCGAGAATGCCGAGATCGCGCAGCTTGCCGGGTTGGATAAATGCACGTTTGAAATGTCCGAAGAACATTTCGGCCACATTCATTTCAGATGCCCTCCAGATGGCGGAACCGCATCAACTCGCTGAGGCGATAGCCGGAATATTGTCCCAGCAGCAGCACGCAACCGAGCAAACACAAGGTCAGCTCGGGAAAATTAAAGGTCCAGTGTTCGATGAACGGATTGGTCATCAGCGCAAACGCCAGCGACGCGACCACCAGGGTACCGATAACCTGGATGACGACTTCGCGGGCACCGCTCTCCTCCCACAGAATCGACATGCGTTCGATGGTCCACGCCAGGATGATCATGGGAAAGAAGGTGACGGTCAGCGCCTGATCGATGCCGAGTTTGTAACTGATGACACTGATGAACGCCATCATCATCACCACCACGATCACCACTGCGGCGATGCGCGATACCAACAATAGATTGAGCCGACTGAGATAGGAGCGAATGCCGAGTCCCAGCACCAGAATCAGCAGAAAAATGGTCAGCCCGGTAATTAACTGCGTTTGAATAAACGCCAGCGCCAGCAGCACCGGCATAAACGTGCCCGTCGTGCGCAAACCGACCAGCACACGCAGCAGAATGACCGCGAGCGTACCGACCGGCACCAGCAGGATCAGCTTGAAGATATTCTGCTGTTCGATGGGCAGCGTGTAGATCGAAAAATCGAGTAACGCCACCGCTTCGCGTTTGCTCTGATCGACTTTGGTGCCTTGCTGCAAAGCCACCGAACGCGCCGAAATATTATTGCCGATCATGCTGAACGTAACGCTGGAGTTGCTGCCGCCGGTAACGTCCAGCAGCGACAGGCCCCCGCGCTGCCACATGAAAAAATTGTCGGGCAGCCCCGACACCCCGGTGACGGGATCGAATATCTGCCACAGGCCGTCGATGTAGGTTTCGACCAGCTCCTGTGGCTGCACGGCCTTGCGCTCGCTTTCCAGATACAGCCCGCGAATCAGATGCGCGGGTAAATTTGCGATCGTCAGCAGATCCACCATGACGGATGCGCGCGATTTTTCGCGGCTGTAATCGAGCAGCATCACGGCGTCGGCATTATTGGTGTCATTGATTATCTTCGCCAGTTGCTCGACAAAACCGCGATTGTCCGCAGAGAGCTGGTGTGCGTTTTCGACCAGACTCAGCATCGCCGAATGCGCCGGTGTCTGCTGCAATTCTTCGGCCTGCCCGCGATCGACAGCCGGCTCCGGCAACGTGCCGCTTTTGCTGGAGCTGTGATCGCGGCGATAGACGGACAGCTTGTAAAACAGATGTTGCAGGCCGTGGGCTTCGCGCTTCGACCACACCGCGCGATAGTCGCCTTCGCTTTCGTCGATTTCAAAACCGTAACCGGCAGCGCTGAAATTTTCGCCAAGGATGCGCATATGTTTCTGCACGCGCGGTAGCGCCAGCGACGCTGTCGCCGGGCCGCCTTCGGCGTCGAATTCGACCTTGGCTTCGATCGTCCACACCTTGCGATATTCGCCAGGCATCAACGGAAAACCCAACACCGTTGATTTGTACGCGCACAGGCCGACGCCGGCGGCGATCAGCAAAAATGCAATGATAAAAACCTGTGCGCGCGGCGACATATGTGTTTATCCGAAATCTGTTTAAGCGAAATCCGTTTGTTTAAAAGAAAGGCTGGTCATTTTTTGCCAGGGTCCGGTTTACCGGCGCCGCCTTTTCCACCCTGCACATATTTGCGACTGACATCGACGATGGCGTGATCACGCAGAAAGTTGCGGCCGATCAGCAGCGGAAAATGATAATTGTCGCGATCCGTCAGTGTGGCCTCCACTTTTTGTCTCAGCCCACCGATTTGTATATCGATCATCACTACCGGGCGCCGTTCGTACTCGTCGCCTTCACCTTTGATGCGGACATGGCGTACACGCGGCAGCTCCAGTGTGGTTTCGCCGCCACGGCCGGTTTCGGTGGTGAACCGCACCCAACGCTGACCGTCGCGCTCAAACGATTTGATATCGGTGGCGTGCATCGAGGTGGTGGTAGCGCCGCTGTCGATACGCGCGTCAAGCCGCAGATTGCCGGGCTGTATGGTTACGTACTCGGCTTCGCCCACCAGGATTTTTCCATCGAGCATACGCATCTCACTGAGCCGGACCTCGGCAGATTTCAGCGGTGTATCAACCTTGATCGACATCGGCGGGCACGCAGGTATGGGCGGGCAGCTCTGCTCAAACGGCACATACGCCGCCGGCACCAACGGCTCCGGGCATTGCACGGGCGGCGGCGGCGGGCAGATCGGCGCCGGCGGTGGCGACGCGGTCTGGCAACCGGCCAGTACGCCCAGAGTCAGCAACGAGAGGGCAAAACGCGTCATTATTTCTCCTGATTATTAATTCTTCTACAACGCCCGGATCAATCGATACGACGCTGGCATGGGTATCGTCGGCCGCGCTTGTCTCAGGCCATCGTCTGCAGATTGGCGTACTGCAGCACGAGCCACTTGCTGCCGTCATTGTCGAAATTCACCTGCACCCGCGCCGAGGGGCCACCGCACTCGAAATTCAACACCACTCCTTCACCGAAAACCTGGTGAAACACGCGTTGGCCGAGACTGATGCCGCCGTCTCGGTCGTAATCGGGAACACTGACGCGGGATGAATGGCTGAGCGGCCGGCTGACACTGGTTTGCAGGCGCACTTCCTGAATAAATTCGCGCGGGATTTCGCGCAGGAACCGCGACGGCGAATTGTAATTCTCGCTGCCGTACAGGCGCCGCGATTCGGCATAGGTCAGATACAACTTGCGCATCGCGCGGGTAATGCCGACATAACAGAGACGCCGCTCTTCTTCGAGGCGTCCCGGCTCGTCCATGGACATCTTGTGCGGGAACAGGTTCTCCTCCATTCCTACCATGAGCACCAGCGGAAATTCGAGACCCTTGGCCGAGTGCAGCGTCATCAATTGCACGCTGTCTTCAAATTCGGCGGCTTCGTGTTCACCGGCGTCGAGCGCGGCGTTGTCGAGAAATTCCTGCAGCGGCGACAGCTCTTCGTTCTGGCCGTTGAACTCCTGCGCAGCGGCAATCAATTCCTGCAGGTTTTCGACGCGCGCCTGGCCCTTCTCGCCTTTTTCCTGTTTGTGGAAATCGAGCAGACCGGAATGGCGCACGACGTAATCCATCAGATCGCCGAGACTCATGTCGTCGGTTTCCTGATCCATGCGCTGGATCAGTTCGACAAACGCGGCGAGCGGATTCAACGCGCGCGCCGGCAGCGATTTTTGCGCGATCACCTGCAACAACACTTTCCACAGCGACAGCTGCTGTTCGCGCGCGAGCTGGCGCAGGATCTCCAGCGTTTTGTCGCCGATACCGCGCGTCGGCGTGTTGATGACACGCTCCAGCCCGGAATCGTCATCGCGATTGACCAGCAGGCGCAGATAACCGACGACATTGCGAATTTCGAGGCGATCGTAAAACCGCAGGCCGCCGTAAATGCGGTACGGCACACCGGCGCGAATCAGCGCCTCTTCCATCACCCGCGATTGCGCATTCGAGCGATACAGGATCGCCGCATCGCGACGCGAATTGCCGGCGCTGATCCATTCCTGCAACCGTTCGACGACAAAACGCGCTTCATCGAGATCGTTGAATGCCGCATACAGCGATATCAATTCGCCGGCATCGTCCTCGGTCCACAACTCTTTGCCGAGGCGGCCCTGGTTATTGGCGATCACCGCGTTGGCGGCATTCAGGATCGTCGACGTCGAACGATAATTCTGTTCGAGCCGAACGATTTGCGTGACCGGATAATCTTTCGAGAACTGCTGAATATTTTCGATGCGGGCGCCGCGCCAGCCGTAAATCGACTGATCGTCGTCGCCGACCGCGGTGACCGGAATACGCTCGCCGGCGAGCACGCGCAGCCATGCGTATTGCACGGCGTTGGTATCCTGGAATTCGTCGACCAGCATATGGCGGAAACGCTGCTGGTAATGCGCGAGGATAGCGGGCTTGTTCAGCCACAATTCGTGTGCACGCAACAACAGTTCCGCAAAGTCGATCACCCCCTGCCGCGCGCAAGCTGCTTCATAGGCGCGATAGACATTGACCATCGTCTTTTGAAACAGATCCTGCCCCGACACCTCCAGATGCTGCGGGCGCAGGCCTTCGTCTTTTTGCGCATTGATGAACCATTGCGATTGTTTTGGCGGCCAGCGGGTTTCGTCGAGCTCCAGCTCGCGATGGATGCGTTTGACGATGCGCAGCTGATCGTCGGAATCGAGAATCTGAAAATTCTGCGGCAGGTTCGCGTCCTGCCAGTGCGCCTGCAGCAGCCGATGCGCAAGGCCGTGAAAGGTGCCGACCCACATGCCGCGATGCGAATAGCCGAGCAGCTGATCGATACGCTCGCGCATTTCGCGCGCGGCTTTATTGGTGAAGGTAACCGCGAGAATGCTGTGCGGCGACAGGCCCTCGGCCTGAATCAGCCAGGCGATGCGATGTACCAGCACGCGGGTTTTACCGCTGCCGGCACCGGCCAGCACCAGCAGGTTGGTATCGGCGGCAGCCACGGCGTCGCGCTGGGCGGCGTTGAGGTCATTGAGCAGGTGGGATACGTCCATAGCCGGCCATTCTAACAGCGGCCCCGGCGTTATCAGTAACTGCGTCGCAACCGGCGAAAGGCGCTGTGATAAGGTAGCGCCATCCCCGTTTTACCGTTTTCCCAAGCTATCGATTCCGATAAATGACAGGTGTTCAAATCATGAGCGATTCCATTTTCGATCCTGCGCGTTACAACAATGTCCTGCTCGAAGAGCGCAAAGGCCCGGTGCTGATTCTGCGCATGAACCGACCCACGCGCATGAACGCGATCAACGCCGACCTGATGGACGCATTGCTCGACGCCACCCAGCGCGCCGCAACCGACGATTCGGTGCGCGCCGTGGTATTGATCGGCGAGGGTAAAGGTTTCTGCGCCGGCGGCGATGTGCTCGAAGGCGCCAGCCGCAAACGCGATCCGAATACACCCAAGCCCGCCGATCCGTTCAAGGCGCGCGCGGAAGATCATTACACCCGCACCTACACCTCGCATTTGCTGCACACGATGCCGAAACCGACCATCGCGCTGGTGCGCGGCGCGGCGATGGGCGCCGGCATGTCGATCGCACTCGCCTGCGATTACCGTATCTGCAGCGAAACCGCAGTATTTCGCAGCGCCTTCGTCAACAACGCGCTCAGCGGCGATTACGGCATCGGTTATTTTTTGACGAAAGCCCTCGGCGCCTACAAGGCAATGGAATTGGTGATGTTGTCGGAAAAAGTCGACGCCAATAAGGCCAACGAACTCGGCCTCGTCACCAAGCTGGTCAGCGACGACGCCCTCGAAGCCGAAGGTATCGCCTTCGCCGAGAAACTCGCGATCGGCCCGACCATCGCCTACGCCGGCATCAAGGCCAATATCGCCGCCGCGTGCGAAGGTTCGCTCGACAATTACCTGCGCGTCGAAGCCGACAGCCAGACCCGCTGCGGTTTTAGCGAAGATATTCGCGAAGCGGGCAAGGCATTCGTCGAAAAACGCCCGCCTGTCTTTAAAGGCAAGTAGGCAGTGTAAATAGATGGAAGAAGGGAAATAATCCGGCGTGACTTCAGCCAATCTGCTTCAGTCGATCACCGCGGTGCGGCCGGAGTTGCGTAAATCCGAACGCAAGGTGGCGGACTACATCCTCGCCAAACCCGAAGAAGTGATTCACATGCGGATCGTTGACCTCGCGCAGGAAGCGCGGGTCAGCGAGCCTACCGTGGTGCGTTTCTGCCGCGCCATCGGCTGCGATGGTTTCCAGAATTTAAAAGTCGAACTCGCGCAATACGTCGCCAACAATCCCCGCTTTCGCCATTTCCGGCTCAGCGAACAAACCTCGGCCCGCGAATACTCGGCGAATGTGTTTGATTCGATCATCGACACGCTGAAACGCGTGCGCGAAAACATCGACAGCGATGCTATCGAAGCGGCCGTGCAGGCATTGGCTGGCGCGCGGCGCGTTGAGTTTTACGGCTTCGGTGCGTCAAGCCCGGTGGCGATGGACGCCCAGCACAAATTTTTCCGCTTGCAGATTTCATCGGCGGCGTATGCCGATCCACATATTCAGGCAATGTCCGCGCTGTCGTTGAGCAGCAATGATGTGGTCGTCGCCATTTCGCAAACCGGCCGCACTAATGCGCTGCTCGAAGCGATCGCGCTGGCACAGCAGGCCGGCGCCCGCGTGATCGGCCTCGCACCCGGCGGCACGCTGGTGGCTCAGAAATGCGATATTCCGATTCACGTCGATATCGAAGAGGAAACCGATAACTACACACCGCTGCCATCGCGGATTGCGCATCTGGCCGTGATCGATGTGCTCGCCGTCGGTGTGGCGCGCACCAAGGGTGCGTCGATCGACGAACATCTGCGGCGGCTGAATAGAGAGCTGGAGTTGTTGCGCTCGTGATCCCTAAACGCCGACTTTAATTGCCGACGCGCCTATTTACCCACACGAAAGCGCGACACCACACCGTCGAGCTGGTGTGAAAGCTGGCGCAGATGAGCGCCGGAGTCCGCGACTTTTTCGGCCTCGTCGGAAACGCGTTCACTGAGATCGCGGATACTGGCGACGTTGCTGGCGACTTCGTGGGTGACCTGGGTCTGCTCGTGGGTCGCGGTAGCGATCATCTGATTGCGCTGGTTGATGTCGATGACGGCGGCACTGACGTCTTGCAGCAGCTCGCGATTGCGCCGGGTTTCCTGCACGCAGGTCGTAACGCTGCGCTGACTGGAGTCCATCGCATCCACTGCGGCGCGACTGCAGTTTTGCAGCGTCTGGATCATGCCCTGAATTTCCTGCGTCGATGCCTGTGTGCGCGAAGCCAGCGTGCGCACTTCATCGGCGACGACCGCAAAGCCGCGCCCGAGCTCGCCGGCGCGCGCGGCTTCGATGGCTGCGTTCAACGCCAGCAAGTTGGTCTGTTCGGCGATGCCGCGAATCACGTCGAGCACCGAGCCGATCTGCGCGCTGTTGGCGTCGAGTTGGGCAATGGTGGCCGCGGTGTTGCGCATCTGATCGGCGAGGTTGTCCATCTCGCGACCCATCGCATCGCTGGAATTATTGCCCTCCTGCGCGCTGTGATCGGCGCGGCCGGCAGCCACCGACGCCTCCTCGGCATTGTTGGCCACTTCGCGCACGGCGGCCGACATCTGCTCGATCGCTGCGGCGACCATTTCGGTTTCGCGTTTTTGTTGCGCTGCGGCATCGCGCAGGTTGGTGGTCATCTTCGCCAGCGCATCGCCGGACTGATTGATGTCGTCGGCCGAGCCGCGGGCCTGACACACCAGCTGCTCCAGATCGCCCAGCACATTATTGAAACCCTTCGCCGCCGGCGTGGTGAGTTTTACCCGATGGGTCAGGTCGATCATCGCGTCGCTGCTGATTTCGCTCGTCGCCTGCATGATCGCCAGCGCCTCGTCGGCCTCGCTGCGCGAACGCATGGCCATTGCGCACAACACCGCGGTTTCCACGACGACATAACCGGCGTGCAGGAAAATCACCCACCAATGCGCATTGGCCTCATTCAAAATGGAGACCGGTGCACCCTGTGCCTGCAACCAGAAAAACAGCACGTGATGCACGGTGATTACCGTGGCAGCGACCAGGATCGGCAGCCAGTCGCGGTAATACAGCAGCATGGCGAGCAGCACGAACACACCGAAATGCATTTCGATCATGCCGCCACTCTGGTGAATGTGCAGCGCCGTGAACACCATGAATGCCGCGCCGAATGCCGCCCGGCTGATCGCCGAACCCGGCACCATCTGCAGCATCAGCGCCAACATTGCCAATGTGCCGCCACCGATCAGCAGCGCCTCCATCCAGGTCGAATGCCAGCTGGCCAGCCCCAGACTGAACACAAACAGGCCGCAGGCGATCCCGAACATATACAGGTCGGCCTGGCGGTTTCGATTCAGTGCAATATCGGTTGCGGCATTCACTGTCGGGACTCCGGCTCACTCAACTTGGAAGATAGATATCGTTAATCAGCCGCGCGTTCAGGGGCAGAACACAGGCAGCCGGTCACGTCATTGACTATCGCTAGCGGCGGTCGGCGATCGAATATCCGCACCAGACTCGCCGTCACATAACTTTCACCGGCACCACAATCGGAACCGGCCGCCGGGGGACCGAAATAGACCAGCAGCCCCTGCGCGTCCCAGACCGCTACGGCGGGAAACGCCGGTACCTGGTTGCGCCAGCGTGCCGATTCCGCCGCACCGAAAACGGCCACATCAGCAGGGAAACCCGTGGTTTTGGCATCCGGGCCGACGGCGACCCACTGTTTCAAACGCACGCCGTAACGGTTATGCAGCGCCTCGATCTGGCGCGGCACAACGCGCTCGCACGGACAATCGCCCGCCAGGAAATACATCACCTGAACGATATCGCCAGCGGGTGCCGCCGGCAGCGAGTCCGGCGCGAAATGCACCAGCGGGTGATTTCCCGTCGTCTTGAAAAAGCGGCCTTCGAAATGCCAGAACAGTACGGCCATCGTGATCAGCCACACCAACAGCACCGCGCCGGACCATAACGATCGGTTCAGCCCACCCTCGGCGGGAGCCATCGGCACAGCGGGAATCGGATGGGGCGAAATGAGCACGACCAGGCTGCCTCAATCCCGCGACGACATGACCGCGGGCGACCTTAGGCAGTATAGAAGTGAAAAAATGATACCTCGGGCTATTTTGGTAACTAATCGGAGGCAGACACAGACAAAATCGAGACGAAAGGAATTAGCGTCAACCGGCAACCGACAATACCGAAATCCGGCTGCCGCCCTGACGGGAAAGATCGCCGCGCATATCGGCGAGGGTGATGGTCGCCAACTGGCGGTTGATCAGATCGGTGATGGTGTGCCAGTTACTGCGCTGGCCGCAGCTCGACGTCAGGCTGCAGCTGGAGTCTTCATGCGTACATTCGGTCAGGCCGATCGGGCCTTCGATGGCGGCAATCAATTCGGCGACGGTGATGCGTTCGGCTTCGCGACTCAAACGGTAGCCGCCTCGAAGGCCACGCCGGGAGCTGACCACTCCTCCTTCTACTAATAGACGCAGCAGCTTGCGCACCGTCGCTTCCGGCAGACCGGTTTCCTGAACGATGTTTTCCGTGGTCAATTGATCGTCGGTGCGACCCAGGCAGTCGGCAATCAGGAGACCGTAATCGGCAAGTTTTCCTATTTTTAACATTGACTTACGCTCGGTATTGCTCAGGGTGTGGGGAAGGTCTTGCGGAAACCGTAGAAACAGGGACACCCCAACAACGGGTGCAAAGTGTTTCTACGGAGCTACAGGGAAGTATTCATGCGTTTTCCGCAAGACCTTCCGCGCCCTGCCCCCGGACACAAGGTAGGCCAGAGAGTACACCAATTTGGTATTGATTTTAATACCCGACAACTTTAGTATCCTATTCACCCAAGCCGATCCTTCCGTTTGCCCTCAAAGGCCCAGGCAATGAACAATCCTTCCGACTCGACCGCCACTATCGATGCGCTGGTCCAGAGCGAATACCAACACGGTTTTGTCACCGACATCGAATCCGACCAGATCCCGCCGGGACTGAACGAAGATGTCGTTCGCGTCATTTCCGCGAAAAAGAATGAACCCGAATTCATGACCGAATGGCGGCTGCAGGCCTACCGCAAATGGCAGGAAATGGCGCTGCCGGATTGGGCCAAGCTGAATATCGCGCCGATCGAGTTCGAGGACATCTGTTATTACTCCGCGCCGAAGTCGATGGCCGACGGCCCCAAATCGCTCGAAGAAGTCGACCCCGAACTGCTGCGCACCTACGAAAAACTCGGCATCCCGCTGCATGAGCAAATGATGCTGGCCG
>JBEVMI010000330.1:0-11609 GCA_040508685.1 Spongiibacteraceae bacterium | reverse complement strand
AACACACTGATCAATGGCACAACGATACGTTTTACTACAGTTCTATTGGCATCAACGAAAATATGCAGCTGCTGATCGACAATGGCTTATCCGTGTTGCATCTGGAACTTGATCAGTACCCGGAAAGACATGTGTACACCATTGCGACCAGGCTTTAACGCGGTAATACCCGGCTCACCCGCTGCGGAAGGGTTTTGTACCGACTATCCCAGTGGCGGCAACAGGGGCTGCGCGAAGATAAATTGCAGCATATCGTCAGCGCCAATCCATCGCGGCTCCTGGGCCTTCTATGAACAAAAAGCTGTGATGAAGAGAGACTGCAAAACGCTGCAACGCATAACGAGGTGACACCATGCAAGAACTGAAACATCGCTGCGCCGTGATTACCGGGGGCGCCGGGTTGCTGGGCCGCGCGATGGCGCTGCGGTTTGCGCGCGAAGGCATGAATGTTGTCGTCTCCGATTTGCGCAAAGACGCTGCAGAAGCGGTCGCGGACGAGGTGCGCAAACTGGGTGTGAAGGCGATTGGCGTCGGCACCGATGTGGCGAATGCAGATTCGGTCGATCAGCTCGCCGAGCGCGCCTACGCCGAATTCGGCGCGGTGCATCTGCTCTGCAACAATGCGGGAGCCGTGCGCCTGAAACCGTTTGTCGAACTGACGCGCGACGACTGGCAACTGGTATTCGGTGTGCAGTTCAACGGTGTGCTCAACGGCATCCAGACGTTTATGCCGCGCCTGATCGCACAGGGCGGCGAGAGTCATATCGTCAACACGTCATCGATGTCGGGGGTCGGTGTCCCCGACATGCGGCAATTGAATGCGCCGTATGTCACGGCGAAATTCGCGGTGGTCGGATTGACGGAGGTGATGGCAGCGTCGCTCGCCGAACACAACATCGGTGTCTCCGTGTTGTGCCCGGGTTTTACCGTCGCCGATCCGGATGGTTTCGATCCGAAAAATTTTCTGATGCCGGCGGCGGCGTGGTATCGCGACAACCTGCTGCCACCGGAAGCCGTGGCCGATGAAGTCGTACACGGCGTGCGCGAAAACCGCCTGCATATTTTTCCGCATCGCGCCGGGCGCAGCGAAGTACAGGCCCGTCACGACAAATTGATGCACGCTTTCGACCAGGCCGAAAAAACGTCGTGGCCTCTGCACAAACGCTAAGGCTTGTTCGGAAAATTTAATCAGCGCGAAAACCGCTTGCGATAATCCCGTGGCGATATCGCCAGATTGCGCTGAAACGTCACCCGCATTCTTTCTTCATCGCCGAAGCCGCACTGATGCGCGATCTGGTCGATGTTGCGCCCCGATTCTTCGAGCAGCCGACGCGCGGCTTCCAGACGCAAAATCTCGATCGCCTTGGCCGGCGTGCGCCCGGTTTTTTGTTTATAGACACGCGCGAAATTGCGCGGACTCATGCGGGCTTGTTCGGCGAGCAATTCGACCGTCAGATTCCTGCTACCGAGATGGTCTGCCACCCACAGATGCAGTTCATCGAAAACCGCGTTGTCTTCCGTCTGCGCCTGCAGCAGTTCGCTGAATTGCGATTGCCCGCCGGGCCGTTTTAAAAACACGACCAGTTCCCGCGCGACTTCCATCGCCACCGCACGCCCGCAATCCTCTTCCACCAGAGCGAGTGCGAGGTCGATGCCTGCGCTGACACCGGCCGACGTCCACAGCGAACCCTGCTGCACAAAAATCGCATCGCGATCGATGTCGATGGCGGGGAACCGGGCCTTCAACATGTCGCACATGGCCCAGTGGGTGACGGCGCGTTTGCCGTCGAGCAAACCGGTCTGTGCCAACAGGAATGCCCCGCTGCATACCGACGCGATCCGCCGTACCGAAGGGGCTGCCCCGCGCAGCCATGCCACGAGTTGCGCCGAATCATCCAGCGCCTCCGCGATCTTGGGCGCGCCGGGCACGATGATCGTATCGATCGCCGTTTTCTTCAGTGCAGAGAGCCGTGACGTCTCCAGCGCCACGCCTTCAATCGTGCGCACAAGTCCGCCCGCCAGGCTGGCGGTATGGCGGATATAACCCGGCGACCCGCGCTGTTCCAGCGCCTTCGATGCGGCCCAGAACACGGTCTGGGGTCCGGTCATGTCCAGCAGGCCCATGTCCGGGAAGGCGACGAATAAAACATGTCGCTGGGAGATGGCAGGCTTTGGCGGTTTTCGAGGGGTATTAGTCATTTCCGCCAAATCGTGGTCTGCGTAGGATGCCAAGTCAAGCGCTTCTTTCCCGCTGTCTCGCGGCCACTGGCGGCGGCACAACCAGAAAGCATGCGCACTCGTCCTGCAAATCGTTTATCGGAAAGGAGCAAATCATGAAACAACAAATTTTAGTGATCGGTGCAGGTTTTGGCGGCGTGTGGAGTGCGTTGAGCGCCGTGCGTCTGCTGGATAAAAACGATCGTGGCGATGTGGCCGTGTCGTTGCTCGCGCCGCAGCCGGAGCTGCGTATTCGCCCGCGGTTTTATGAGCCGGACGTGCATTTGATGACAGCGCCGCTGGGCAAATTGTTCGACGCGGTCGGCGTGAAATTTATTAAAGGTTCCGCCGAGAAAATCGATGCTGCAGGTAAGCGGGTCGAATACACCGATGCCCAGGGGCAGAAAGCCGAAGTGGTTTACGACCGCCTCGTGCTCGCGACGGGAAGCCGTCTGATCCGCCCCAAGCTGCCGGGTTTTACCGAGCACGCGTTCGATGTCGATCAGATCGAGGAAGCTGTCCGCCTCGAACAGCACATCAAGAATTTAAAGCACCTGCCGGAATCGATGGCGCGCAATACCGTCGTTGTCGCCGGTGGCGGTTTTACCGGAATTGAAACCGCCACGGAAATGCCGGCGCGTTTGCGCGCGGTGCTCGGCGACGATACCAAGATCAAGGTGATCGTCATCGAGCGCGGCAAAAAAATCGGCGCGGCACTCGGCGAGGACATCGGCACCGTCATTGCCGAAGCATCCGCGGAACTCGGCGTTGAATGGCGGGTGAGTACGTCGGCGGTTGCCGTGGACGCCGCTGGCGTGACGCTGGATGACGGCCAACGCATCGACGCCAAAACCGTGATCTGGACGGTCGGTTTTCGCGCCAGCACATTGACCGAGCAAATCCCTGCGCCGCGCGATGGGCTCGGCCGTTTGCACGTCGACCAGAATCTGAAAGTGATCGGCCAGGAAAATATCTATGCCAGCGGCGACGTCGCCTATGCGTTGACTGATGACGTCGGCAATCACGCGGCCATGACCTGTCAGCATGCGATTGCATTGGGGCGCTACGCGGGCAATAACGTCGCCGCCGATCTGCTCGGCGTTGCGCCGATGGCCTACAGCCAGCCGAAATATGTGACCTGTCTCGATCTCGGCGCGTGGGGTGCAGTCTTTACCGAAGGCTGGGATCGCCAGATCAAATTCATCAGGGAAGAAGGCAAACAATTAAAAACGCAGATCAATACGCAGTGGATTTATCCGCCGGCTGCGAATCGCGCGGAAGCATTGGCCGCAGCCGATCCGCTGATTCCGGTTGCCTAGTGTGGTTAAAAATCTTTTCACCACATCACGCGCTGCAAACGAGGATAACAATGAACGCGTTTCGAATTTTCCTGGCCATCGCGTGGGTGATCGTCACCATCGTTACCGTGCGTGCGTTTCAACTGCTGGGCCCCGATGCCGGCAGCGTATTTTTCGGCGATTTCGCCATCCGTGGCGGGCGCAATTTCTCGCCGACTTTTCGGTCCATCTGCTGCTGGTGAGTGTATGGATGATTTATCGCGAGCCGAAGTTGTGGGTCGGCCTCGTCTGCGCGTTTTTCAGCGTGATGGGTGGCGGTGTGTTTCGCTGGCCTACATGCTGGTCGCCACGTTCCGCGCGCATGGCGATTCCCGAAAATTGCTGTTGGGAAAACATGCGCTGTAAATAAAAAGGCCGATCGTCGAATCGGCCTGTTTATTTTGCTGATGGGTTCTGCACGGCGGATTTTCTATTCGCGCAGCGCTTTCATCAACGGCCCGTACACTTCATTGCCCGCCGGTTTTGCCGAGGGCCAGTTGTCGGTGCGCACCACCAGATTGCAACCGTCGTTGATCCACAGGGTACGCCAGCGTTCGACGATGCGTTCCATCGGTCCGATCAGCCAGCATTCGTCGATATATTCATCGGGCACCGCGGCTTCGGCTTCTTTGATTTTGCCGGCGGCATACAACTCCTTGATGCGCACGACCGCATCGCCGTAACCGCGCCACTCCATATGTGTATCGAGGCCGCCCTTGCCGCCGTAGCCGCCGGTGTAACGCGCGGTGTATTCCTTGAATTCGGCCATCGCGGCCTTGATGTCTTTGGTCACGAGCACATCGACGTGGGCCCAGATCGGAAAGTTTGCCAACGTCATCGGCGTCTTACGTTTGGCGAAACCTTTTTCGATCATCGGTCCGTAGACCTTCATCATGCCCGGCGACCAGCTGCCGTTCGGCAATAAACCGTCGGCGATTTCCGCGGCCAGCGTCAGCATCAGTTCGGTGCCGCCACCGAAGATGATCGAGATGGGCGCGAGCGGTTCGAGCAGTGACTTCATCGCCGCGAACTCCGGCTCCTTGCCCGGCTCGCGATACGGAATGGTGATGGTCTTGCCCTCGTGCTCGACCACTTCACCGGTCAGCGCCTTGCGCATGATGGCGATGTAATCGCGCATGCGCGGATACGGTGCGGTCCACGGTACACCGTGCCAGCCGACGCTGTACGCGGGCGCGGAACTGCCGAGGCCACAGATGATTTCGCGCTCGGGGGCCATATGGCGCATGGTCTGAAACGCCATCGCCAGGGCAGGTGCCGAGCGCGAGGTGTTCTGGGCGATGCGGGTGCCGACACCGATGCGTTTGGTCGCACCGAGTGTGTAACCCAGCGGCGAGATCGCGTCGGAGCCATTCGCTTCCGCGGCCCACACCATGTCGTAGCCGAGTTCATCGGCCAGTTGCAGCCGCTCGCGGTTGATGGCGAAGCGCGAGCGTTGCCAATCGATTTCGATGCCGATCTTCATGGGTATTCTCCAGCGGTTCTGGAAATGTAAAAACTTGCAGAGTTGACGCCGGAGCCTAAGCGCGATCGTCGGAGCGAACCAGTCGCGTATGCGCCATTCGTTTGACCGAAGGCGCCATTCGCGTCCGGAGGTTCCGAGAGCACCAAAACCTGAATCGCATAAAGCATTTTTATTTGCATTGAGTCGCGGTGCTCCACATCATCGGTGCGGCATCCCATTAAAAAAGCAGCAACCGAAAACCAGCAGCCAAAAACCGTCGCTTAAAAACAACAACAATGCGGAGACAATCATGGATCTCAACCTGCACGGCAAAGTGGCGATTGTCACCGGCGGCAGCCAGGGCATCGGCCGCGCGATCACGCTGCGATTGGCGCAAGAGGGTTGCAAGGTGGTGATCGCGGCGCGCACGCAGGTGCCGATCGACGACACCGTGCAGGCGATCACCGCGGGTGGCGGCGAGGCACTCGGGCTGTCGATCGATGTCGGCAAACCCGAGGATATTCAGCGCATGGTCGATGCCACGGTGGCGCGTTTCGGCCGGGTCGATATTCTCGTCAACAACGTCGGCGGCCAGAACGAACCGTTCCATTTCGACGAAATTTCCGACGACGACTGGCTGCGTGCCTTCGATATCAATGTGATGGCGGTGGTGCGGGCGGTGCGCGCGGTGCTGCCGCATATGCGCGCGCAGCAGTGGGGGCGCATCATCAATATTTCGTCGGTCGCGGCGACCCAGCCGGAGCCGGTGTTTCCGCATTACAACGCGGCGAAAGCGGCGCTCAACAATTTCACCAAGTCGCTGTCGCGGCTGGTCGGCCCCGACGGCATCTTGGTGAACTCGGTATCGCCGGGTCTTATCCGCACGCCGGGCTTCGATGAACAGCTGGGCGCCGGTGCTGCTGCACGCGGCCTCAGCATCGACGAAGCCGAAAAACAATTCGTGCGCAAATTGCGCCCGGGCATTGTCGTCGGCCGCGCCGGTCGACCGGAAGAGGTCGCCGCGCAGGTAGCCCTGCTGGCATCGGATCTCGCCGGGTTCACGGCTGGCGCCAACTACCGTGTCGACGGCGGCTCGATCACGTCCGTATAACCCGATCCATTCGGCTGCTTATTTTGTGTTCGTTAGGTGCGCTGCTGGCGGCGGAATACACCGACCACCTGCTGCAGCGCGAGCTGCAAGCCCGGGCCCGGGTCGAGGCGCTGCGATTCATCAGACTGAGGCTGCCGCACCTTTGGCTGCGGCCGCTTTTTTCGGTGCCGCCGGTTTAACCACGCTGCCAAAGATGCCGCCCAGATTTGCCCGCACTTCTGCACCGAGGGCGATGTTTTTCTGGGTATCTTCGACGGCGTGTTTGATGATCTCGCCAGTCAGCGAAATCGATTCGCCGATAAAAGTACGCAACGCCGCGCCGCTGTTGATCGATGCCAGCGCACGCAATTGTTTGATGCCGACACTGTTGTAGTAGCTGTAACTCTCGAATGCAGCTTGAGTGGTTTTTTCCAGAACATCGACGCCCACCTTGTTCAGCTCGCTGGCGGAGCCCATCACTGAACCGGCTTTTTCCTTAACAGAATCGAACACTTTCATACCGTCACCTGTACACACAGTCTCGAAGCGCGGTTCGCAGAGCCGCGGGCAGAGCGATCGGCGCTGCCGCAGCAACTATATGAAATCCTTCAGTGTGGTTGTGTAACGAAATGTAACCGGAGCGACCCCCTGACGCGGGACTTCAGGCGCGCGCCACAACTCCACGCATCTCGGCTGTGGCCGCTACGACGTCACGCTCCCATCATCATCACCGCCGTCGATGATGGGCAGGCGCATGGTGACGGTGGTACCGGCCCCGAGTGCGGACTCGATAAACAGATTGCCGCCGGATTGGGTGCAGAAATTTTTGACCATGAACAGACCGAGCCCGCTGCCGCTGTTGCTGCGTTTGGTCGAATAGAAAGGATCCGTCACGCGGCGCAATATTTCCGGTGCAATGCCGCAGCCGTTGTCGCGCACGGTGACATCCAGCCACGCCCCGAGCGCGTGAGTGCTGACCGTGATGACGCCGTCGGTGCCGCACGCGTGATAGGCATTGATGATCAGATTAAAAAGCGCCGATCCGAACATGGCGCCGTCGACATCGATGGTGTGCGCTGTTGCGCTGTACTCGACACTCAGGCGGATCGAATCCGGCAGCGTGCTGCGCAACAACTTTATCGAGCGCGCAATGACTTCGTCGGGATCGACCAGTTCGTTGATATAGCTGTCCATGCGCGCTGCGCCGAGCAACCGCGTGAACAAACTCTGGTGGCTTTTCAGCGCGTTGAGGACGTCGTCGATCAACTCCAGGTCATTGGCCGCCGTCAGTTCCTTGCGCAACAAATGCAGGTTGCTGCTGACGATGCTGGCGAAATGATTGTTGTCGTGCGCGAGGGCTGCCGCGATCTGGCCGATATTTTCCAGTGCGGTGCGCCGCACCGCGGCTTCGATCCGCGCATGGCTTTCCAGGCAGGCACTGAGTTTGAGCGCGGTCAGCTCCAGCATCAGCACGACTCTTTCATCAAGTTTCGCTTTGCTGGTTTCGCACCACAATAAATAATCCGAACTGTTGCCGACGATCGACAGGTTGTCGAAGAAGGCGCTGTGTGCGGCCTGGCGGCGCAGCTTGTCCAGCAGCGCGGACCGGGCCTGCGGCGCGTAGGAAAAACAGCGCTGCTCGCGAATTTCCTCGAGCTCGCCGGGGGTCAGTGCCAACCGCACTTCGGGTTCGTCGCCCACGGCCGCCGCGGGCGTGGCGTCGATAAACTCCAGTACCGGATCGGCACCTTCGACCACCCGGTATAGCGCGCAGCGGCTCAGGTGTGCCGCCGTTGCAAACGCTTCCAGCACCTGGTCGATGTGGTCGCCTGCAATCGCCATGATGCTGGACGCGAAATCGAAAATTTCTCCGTATACCTGTTTCTGGGTCAGCGAACGGGTCAGGCGATCGCGCGTATCGACCAGCTGCTGGGCGTGCCGCAAGCGCTCGCGAATATCGCGCACGATCAGCGTGCGATAGTTTTTGCCCTCGGTGTTGTACCAGTCGCTGAGCGAGGCTTCGACGGTGACGTCTTCGCCAGCCGCATTCAGCAGGGTCATTTCGATGGTCTGGATCGGCCAGGCGCTCGGCATCGTCAGCAGCAATTGATAGACGCCGGACGCATCGACGCCGGTATTGCTCGACAACAACCGCGCGATATCGTGGCCGACCATGGTGTCGCGGCTGTAACCGAACAGACGTTCGGCGCTGCCGTTCCAGTGCAGCACGATGCCGTCGTCGTCGATCGTCAGAATGGCGTCGCGCGCGGTCTCCACGACGGCGCTGAGTTGTGCCTCCGACCGTTGCAGCGCATCGGAAGCCTGTCTCCATTCGGTGACGTCGAGACTGGTGCCGACGTAGCCAATCCCGGGCACCCGCTGGGCCGATGTCATCTGATAAAAAAAGGTGCCGTCGCGGCGCTGCGCCAGCAGGGTGCCGCGCCAGTTTTCGTCGCGATGCAGCGCGGGCCACACTTCCCGTTCGATAAAATCCTGCGAGTCCCCCTCGTACAGCGTGCTCCAGTCGCGCCCGATCAGATCCAGCGGTGTGTCGTAACCGAACATCTGCCAATGACTGCGGTTCTGATAAATAAACCGCTTTTCGTTATCCAGGATCGCGATGCCCTCCATGGCACTTTCGATGGCCGCGATAAACGAGGTCACGCTGATCGGGTTGCCCGGCAAGTCCACCTTTTCAAAATAATGCTCGCGAAAAATAATCAGCACTTTTTGCAGCACGCCGTCGATGCGCAGCGGGAACAGCAGCAACTCGCCGGAAAACACCATCTCCGAGGCCGGTGTGAACATCACCTCGGATAATTGCCAGATCAGCTCGTCGCCCCCGCTCTGTAACAGGCCGCCGATACGCTCGCAGGTTTGCCGATCGATGCAGTCGTGCAGGCGAATCGCATCGCGTTCGAGCGGCGCACCGAGATCCGAAAAATTGGCGGCGACGACGGCGCCGCTGGCATCGCACACCAGCGCATTGAGGTTGAGCAGCGCACACAGGTAGGCGCTGATCATCCAGAACGGCTTGGCGGTGCAGGCGAGGTAATCGGGATCGAAGTGCAGGAAGGTCGCGCCGTTGACGGCGACTTCGATATCGACGGGCAGCGTTGCGGCTTCGCGCCCGAACACGGCGTTGGGGCGAGTCATCAATGTCAGCTTCGTGCGCTGCGGCCGGCTCGCCTCCGCCAGCATCAACCAGCGCCGGGCAGCGGCAACCGCACTGTCGTCAAGCAGCTGTAGCAAATAGGTTTCGATCGGAGTATCTACGATGCTGAGCAGGATGCGCGCGATGGGATTGCAGTCCAGTACCCGCAGCTCCTTGTTGATACGAAAATGGCAGAGATGGGCTTTCATGAGGACGGCGTAACCTCGATACTTGAAAATGACTCGCTATTTGTCTGGCTTTTTGGTGTTGAGTACGCTGCTTTACTTGGAATGTAGGGTCACCGCATGCCCACGGTGAAGTTCTGAGAATGGTGCTCCGATGGCCGCTATAACGAAAAAAAAATATCGCGTGGCGCTGCTGGATGACGATCCGCTGTTTTGTCGGGCGACGCAAAGACAGCTTGATTCTGTCGGCATCGGTTGTGTATTCCTGCATAACTTCGACGCGCTGCTGGGCGGACTGGAAACCGATCCACCCGACCTGATCCTGCTCGATCTCGATCTCGGTGGCGACGACGGACACAGCGTCTGCCGCAAATTGCGCGCCCTGTCCGATCTGCCGATCATCATGCTGACCGGTACCGAATCGGCGAATATGGTGGTGTCGTGCCTGGAGGTCGGTGCCGACGATTACGTGACCAAACCCTTCGACGCGGAAGAACTCGCCGCGCGCATTCGCGCCGTGGTGCGCCGCCGCAGCGCCATCAATCCTGTCAACGGCACGGAGTCGACGCGGCGCAATTTTGGTGCGCTGGGTCTGGACGTCATCAGTGCGGTCATCAGTGGCGAGCGGGGCAGCCTGCAACTGTCGAACAGCGAAGCGGCGTTATTGCTGGCGTTGATCGACGCCCCGCCCGCCCGCGTCGATCGCGACCCAATGTGCCCCGCCGCGGTGCGACCCCCCAGGACCCCCGGCGATCGCACCCAAGCTGTGCGGGTCGGCCGGCTGCGCAAAAAAATCAACGCCGTCACGCAAACCATCGACACCTGCACGCTGCGCGGCAGCGGTTATGCGCTGCGTGCGATTCAGGCCAGCCAGCCGAAATAACCGCACTCCTCGATCAAATCGCTGTCGATCTGCTGACGCCGAGACATGGCATCGAGGACCTCGGTGGCTGCTTCGATATCGGCCATGCTGGTAAACGCCTGCGGCACGGAGGCGGCGGCATGGTTATATTCAGCCGGCGTCGCCTCTTGTCGCAGCTCGAAAAATTCGGCCACTGCATGTCTGAAATCGGTGCGCTGAACAAACGGTATCGACAAGCGCGACAGGCATCCACAGATCGGGCTGTTATCGACCACATCGACGGCGCGGCGCGTATGGGGTGTCTTGGGCTCCGGCAATGCCAGACGGGTGGTATCCAGCGGCAGCTGAATACGGGTGGCGATACGCGCGCGCGGCTGCGGATAACCCGATTGAGTACGCATGGCATTGACCTGTTCAGCGGACGGGATGTGTTGGAGGCATGACCACAGTATGCCGCGCGGTTTTTGCCGCGTTGGTAACGAAATGTAAACGGCTGCCTGCGCGGCCCCACGCGATGGATTCGAACCATGGATAAAACCGACGCGGCCGTAGCGGCCCCCCTGCGGTTGCGCATCGATGCGCTCTACCGCGACGAATCGCGCCGCGTGCTGGCGACGCTGATCCGCCTGCTCGGTGATTTCGAGTTGGCGGAGGAAGCGTTGCACGAGGCATTCACCGCGGCACTGGTGCAGTGGTCGCGCGACGGCATTCCCGCCAATCCGCGCGCGTGGCTGGTGTCGGCCGGACGTTTCAAGGCCATCGACCAGCTGCGTCGGCGCGCGCGTTTCAACGACGCCATCGACGTAACCGCGCTCGACGCAGCCGTCGAGGAACTGCAGGACGAAGAGACGATTGCCGACGACCAGTTGCGGCTGATTTTTACCTGCTGCCATCCCAGTCTCGGCGCCGATGCGCAACTGGCGCTGACGCTGCGCGAAATCTGCGGGCTTACCACCGAAGAGATTGCGCGCGCCGTGCTCAGCGCACCGGCCACCGTGGCGCAGCGCATCGTGCGCGCCAAAGCCAAAATCCGCGACGCACGTATTCCCTACGAAGTGCCGGAGCCGGAGCAATTGCCGGAGCGGCTCGACTCGGTTTTGCGCGTGATTTACCTCGTGTTCAACGAAGGTTATTCGGCCTCGGCCGGCGCCGATCTCATCCGCACCGGCTTGACCGGCGAGGCCATCCGGCTCGGCCGCCTATTGCTGTCGCTGCTACCCGAGCCGGAAGTGATGGGACTGCTCGCGCTGATGTTGTTGCACGAAGCGCGCACGGCTTCGCGGTTGTCGGCGGACGGCGATC
>JBEVMI010000281.1:0-5497 GCA_040508685.1 Spongiibacteraceae bacterium | reverse complement strand
GATAACGGCCTCAAGAACGATAACGGCACGGTCGCGATGGCCCGCACCCAGGACCCGCACTCTGCCTCTGCACAATTTTTCATCAACGTCGCCGACAACAATTTCCTCAATCACTCGGCAAAAACCTCACAGGGCTGGGGTTACGCCGTATTTGGCCGCGTCGTCGAAGGTCAGGATGTGATCAACCGCATCCGAGCCGTCGCCACCACCCGCAAGTCCGGCCATCAGGACGTGCCCGCGGAAGATGTGATCATCGAAAAAGCCACCGTCGACAAAGTGTCTTAACTCGGCGGGAAACGCTGACCTTGAGCACTTTCTTCATCTCCGATCTGCACCTGCAGCCCGCACAGCCACAGCTGCTGGCGGGCTGCCTGCAGTTTCTGCGCACCACCGCCAAGGACGCTGAGGCACTGTATATTCTCGGCGATCTGTTCGAGGTGTGGGTCGGCGATGACGACGATGCGCCGTGGCTACCCGAGCTGCGCGACGCGCTAAAAATATTGCACGACCGCGGTACCCGGCTGTATTTCCTGCACGGCAATCGCGATTTTCTTTTGGGTGAACAATTCGCGGAACGATGCGGCATGACACTGCTGCCGGAGGCGGTGGTAATCGACCTCTATGGCCGCAAGGCACTGCTGCTGCACGGCGACACGCTGTGTACGGGAGATCGCGAATACCTGGCCATGCGCGGGCAACTGCACAACCCGCAGTGGCAGCAGGCCGTGCTGGCACGGTCGCTAGCGGAACGTCGACAACTGGCTACTTCGTTGCGGATGGAAAGCAAGGCCGCCGGCGCCCTGAAAAACGCCGACATCATGGATGTGACACCCAGCGAGGTCGAAAACGTGATGGCGGCGCAGGGGGTCGATCTGCTGATTCACGGCCACACCCATCGTCCGGCGCGGCATAACCTCACCGTCAGTGGCAAAGCTGCGGAGCGTATCGTGCTCGGCGATTGGGGACCATCATTGTGGTATTTGCGGGCCGATGCCGACGGCGCCTTGCAACTCGTCGAACAACCCCTAGCTATCTAATGCTCTGACTTAGCCGTTCGATGTAGCGGATCTTCACTCGCTCAATAACGCCAGTACATTTTCCGGCGGGCGACCGAGCACTGCGCGAACGCCGTGGACGACGATCGGGCGTTCGATCAGCTTCGGGTGGGCAACCATCGCATCCAGCAACTTCTCGTCACTGAGCGCGCTGTCGCTCAGGCCGAGCTCTCTATATTCATCTTCGCTCTTGCGCAATAAATCGCGCGCAGCCATACCGAGCTGGCCAAGCAGGGTCTTGAGCTGCTTTTTGGATGGCGGATTGTCGAGATACAACACGATATCCGGCGCAACCCCACGCTCTTCGAGCAATTGCAGGGTCTGCCGCGACTTGCTGCAGCGTGGATTGTGATAGATCGTGAAATCTTTCACTTGGACAGGTACTGCATGCTTTGCTCCAGCCCACGCAATGTGAGCGGATACATGTGGCCGTCGACCAGTTTGCGGGTGTATTCAATGGTCTGGCTCCAGCCCCACTCTTTCTCCGGCGTCGGATTCAGCCATACCACTTTTTCGTAAACCGATTTCAGCTTGCGCATCCACGCCTCACCGGATTCTTCGTTCCAGTGTTCGACGCTACCGCCCGGCTGCACGATTTCGTATGGCGACATCGACGCATCGCCGATAAAAATCACGCGATAATCGCCGCTGTATTTATGCAGGACATCCAGCAGCGGCGTGCGTTCCTGGTGGCGGCGCGAATTGTTACGCCACACCGATTCGTAGATGAAGTTATGGAAGTAGAAATATTCCATATGTTTGAATTCGGTCCGCGACGCCGAGAACAATTCCTCGCAGACGCGTACGTACGGGTCCATCGAACCGCCCACGTCGAAAAACAGCAGCACCTTTACCGCGTTGTGTCGCTCTGGCACCAGCTTGATATCGAGCAGGCCGGCGTTGCGTGCCGTCGAACGAATAGTATCGTCGAGATCAAGTTCGTCGGCAGCGCCGGTGCGTGCAAATTTGCGCAGGCGACGCAGTGCGATTTTGATATTGCGCGTGCCGAGTTCGACCGAGTCGTCGAGGTTTTTAAAGTCGCGGCGATCCCAGACTTTCACGGCCTTTTTGTTTTTCGACTCGCCGCCGATGCGCATGCCCTCGGGATGATAACCGTCGTTGCCGAACGGCGACGTGCCCTTGGTACCGATCCACTTGTTGCCGCCGTGGTGTTGTTCTTTCTGCTCTTCGAGGCGCTTCTTGAATTCCTCGATCAGTTTTTCAAGCCCCCCCAGCGTCTGGATTTTTGCTTTGTCCTCTTCGGACAGGTTTTTCTCGAACTCACTGCGCAGCCAGTCATCCGGAATCAGCGCCTGGATGACATCGGCAACGCTTTGCAAATCGCGAAAATACAGGCCGAAGGCGCGGTCAAAACGATCGAAATATTTCTCGTCCTTGACCAGGGTCGTGCGCGCCAGAAAATAAAACTCTTCGGTATCGGCAAAGGCGAGGTTCTGCGACAACGCTTCGATCAGCGTCAGCAGTTCCTTGATCGACACCGGAATACCGGCGTCTTTCAGGCCAAAGAAAAAATTGATCAGCATGGGGGCGACAAGCTCATATCAGAAAAGAGGCCTGTATCAGGGACGCGAACGTTCGCGGCGGTGCATGAACGCCAGGCGTTCGAGCATGTGCACGTCCTGCTCGTTTTTCAGCAGCGCGCCGTACAGTGGCGGAATGGCCTTACTGCTGTCTTTGCCTTTGAGGATTTCTTCGGGAATGTCATCGGCCATCAGCAATTTCAGCCAGTCGATCAATTCCGAGGTCGACGGCTTTTTCTTCAGACCGGGAATCTCGCGCACTTCGAAAAACACTTCCATCGCCTGCTGCACGAGGGTTTTCTTGATGCTTGGATAATGTACTTCGACGATTTTGCGCATGGTGTCGCGATCGGGGAAGCTGATGAAGTGGAAGAAACAGCGGCGCAGGAACGCATCCGGCAGTTCTTTTTCGTTGTTGCTGGTGATGATGATGATCGGGCGAATTTTCGCCTTGATGGTTTCGCCGGTTTCGTAAACAAAAAACTCCATGCGATCGAGTTCGAGCAGCAAGTCGTTCGGGAATTCGATGTCGGCCTTGTCGATTTCGTCGATCAGCAATACCACTTGCTCATCGGCTGCAAATGCCTCCCACAACTTGCCTTTCTTGATGTAGTTGGCGATGTCGGTGACTTTGTCGTTGCCGAGCTGCGAATCGCGCAGACGCGATACCGCGTCGTATTCGTACAAGCCCTGCTGCGCCTTGGTGGTCGATTTGATGTGCCAGGTCAGCAGCGGCTTGCCGAGCGCGCTCGCGACTTCTTCGGCCAGCAGGGTTTTGCCGGTGCCGGGTTCACCCTTGATCAACAGCGGGCGTTGCAGGGTGACAGCGGCGTTGACTGCCGTGCGCAAATCGTCGGTGGCAACGTAACGAGCGGTACCTTCAAACTTCATGCGTGCATTACCATGTGGGAGTTTTGAAAAAGGGCTCCGGACCGTGCAGTGCTGCCGCTGATCGTGGCCAACGGGTTCGCTGTCAGACCGGCCGGAATTACCGTGGGGTCAGCCAGCGTACCGAGTGTCACTTATCGAATCAAGCCAACGGCCATCGCGTTAACTACGCGGAACCAGCGTAAAACAACGGTATAGCCACCAAATTATTCGCAACAGCGACACTGATACCGATACCGCCATCAGGAGATAACGTCATGAATCAGCTTTATGCCGACAACAGCCTGACGATTGGCCAGACCCCGCTGGTCAAACTCAACCGAATTACCCAACACACGATTTACGCCAAACTGGAAAGTCGCAATCCCGCCGGCTCGGTGAAGTGCCGAATCGGCGCCAACATGATCTGGGATGCGGAAAACCGTGGAAAGCTGAAAGCAGGCATGGCACTGGTCGAGCCTACCAGCGGCAATACCGGCATCGCACTGGCGTTTGTCGCCGCCGCGCGCGGTTATCCAATCACGCTGATCATGCCGAATACGATGAGCATGGAACGCCGCAAGGTACTCAAAGCCCTCGGCGCCACGCTGGTGTTGACTGAAGGCGCCAAAGGCATGAAAGGCGCAATTGCGAAAGCGCAGGAAATTGTCGATAGCGATCCGTCGCACTATCTGATGCTGCAACAGTTCGAAAACACGGCGAACCCGGCAATTCACGAACAGACCACCGGTCCGGAAATATGGGAGGCAACCCAGGGCGCAATCGATATCCTGATCAGCGGCGTCGGCACTGGCGGCACCATTACCGGCGTGTCGCGCTTTATCAAAAAACATAAGGCCATCACATCGGTCGCGGTCGAACCCAGCTCCTCCTACATGATTCGCGCAGCCAAAGACGGCAAGGAGCCGACCCACGCCCCGCATAAAATCCAGGGCATTGGCGCGGGCTTTTTGCCGGGCACGCTGGATCTGTCAGTGGTGGATCAGGTAGAGGCCGTCGATAACGATGAGGCGATAGCGTGGGCGCATCGACTGATGCGCGAAGAAGGCATTCTGGCCGGAATATCCTGCGGCGCCGCCATGGCTGCTGCCGAGCGTGTCGCCAGCCAGCCGCAACATGCCGGCAAAACGATTGTCGTGATTCTGCCGGACTCGGGCGAACGTTACCTCAGCAGCCCGCTGTTTGACGGTGTATTTTCGGAGCAGGATCTGACCTGATCGCCGCACCGGACATCAGGCCAATTTAGCGGCGCGTCTATTTTCTCTGGAAGCGTGTCTACTTTTTCTTGTCAGCAGCCGGATCGATGTCGATGGCATCATCCGGCAAATCCATGTCGAGACTTTTCTTCGCTTTGGCGGCAGGTTTATCAGCTGCGCCCTTTCCTTTCTCCGCCTTGCCTTTACCGCCCTTATCCCCAGCGGCATCCTCGTCTTCATCGCCTTCTTTTTCGTCCAGCACTTTGGATTTACTGCCGCCCATCACCATGCGATAGGCCATGTAACCCAAACCGATAACCAGCAGATTGCCGACCGCCAAGCCTGCGTATAACGCCCACTTTTTCCACGCCGGTGGTGCGGGTTCCTCCACATGCTCTTCCGCGTGCTCCTCGGCTTTCGGAACCTCGGACTTTTGCTCATGCGCGGGTTCGGCAGCTTTGGCAGGTGCGTGTTCCTCGCCTTTGGGTTTGGTCGTTTCGCCAGCCACCACCTGACCACCCGTGTCGTCGACAGCAACTACCTGTGTCGTCGCCGCAAACTCGGTGCCGTCGCGATACTGTCCCGCCACCGCAAAGGACACTTCGCGGCGACTGGATTGCTCGGAAGCCGCTATCGCCAATTGCCACTCGCGCTCGGCGCTCGCCGTCAGCACTTTTTCGTCGACCTTGCCGTCAGCGCCTTTGACCTGCGCCGTCACCTTGGTGGCCGTGACATCGATTTCCGGATTCTGTGCAAACAGCGTCACGGTATGCGCGGGCGGCAGGGTTTCGGTGGTCGCCACTTTGACGATGAAGTT
>JBEVMI010000275.1:0-4262 GCA_040508685.1 Spongiibacteraceae bacterium | reverse complement strand
CAATTTCGGCACCGCATCGGTCAGATAAATTTCGGACGGAATCATCAGCGGATTGATACCCGCTGCGAGCACTTGTTTCTGCACCGCGTTCGCATCGATCTCGCCGGCAATCAACACCACCACGCGCTCGCCTTTTTTCGGGTCGGGCAAATTGATCGCGACCAGCTCCAGCTCGGGTTCTGCCAGCACTTGCCGCAGCGTTTGTTCGACCGCGCCGAGACTGACCATTTCACCGCCGAGTTTGGCAAACCGCGAATAACGATCGACGATGCTGAGAAAACCGTCGCGATCGAGATGGCCTTTATCGCCGGTTTTGTACCAGCGCAGACCGTCGAGTTCGACAATGGCTTTTTCGGTGCGCTCGGGATCGTTGAGATAACCGCGCATCACCTGGCAACCGCCGATCAGAATCAAACCGTCTTCGCCGGACGACAACTCCAGCAGCGTGTCCGGATCGACAATCTTGCAGCTCGATCCCGGCAGCGGCAGACCGACCGTGCCGACTTTGCCGCCGACCTGCACCTGCCAGTGGCTGGTGTCGAGTTGATCGGGCAGGTTCACGCTCGCCACCGGCGTGGTTTCGGTGGCGCCGTAACCTTCGAGTACATCGACATTGAATTTGAGTTTGAAGGCGGCGCGCACGTCGTCGGTGAGTTTTTCGGCGCCAGCGATCACCGCTCGCAGCGATTGCAACATCAGCGGATGCACGCGCGGATGTTTGGTATATAAACGCAGGAACGTCGCGGTGCCGCACAAAATCGTCGCGCGATATTCCGCAATCGCCTTGGCGCATCCCACCGTATCGGTGGGATCGGCGTGGCTGACCAGCGGCAAGCCTTCGATCATCGGCATCAATGTCGTGACGGTCAGGCCGAAGGCATGAAACGGCGGCAGCGAACCGAATACGACGTCGTCGTCCTGCATGTTCAGCACGTCGGCAATCTGGCGCACGTTCGCCAGAATATTGCGATGGCTGAGCATGACGCCTTTGGGCAGGCCTTCGCTGCCGCTGGAAAATAAAATCGCTGCCGTGCTTTCGGGATCGATATTTTTCACGAACAGAAAACGCAGCATCGACGCCGGCAAAATCACACTGAGCAACCCACGCGCTATCCATTCCGGTGCTGATATTGCCGTCAGCAATTCATCGACAAAAATTACATTTTTCGTCGCCAGCAACTCTCCCGCGAGCGGATTGCCCTTGCTGCCGAGCCGTTCGATGAATTTCTTCACCGTATATACGGTGCGTATGCCGGCATTTTCCAACGCGAAATGCAGCGCTTCCGCGCTCGCGGTGTAATTCAGATTGACGACGGTTTTGCCGGCGGCGAGCGCCGCCATGTTCGCAATCGCGCCGCCGGTACTGGCAGGCAATAAAATGGCGAGATTTTGTTCCGGGTGTTTGCGCATGCGCCGCGCCAAGGCAAACACCGCCGTCAATGTGCGCAGGCCACTGAACGGGACCGGCAGCGTGTCCGACACCAGCGCCAGATTGCGGCCACAGCGTTTCGCGCCGTCGACCCATGCGTGCGCGAGGCCCGGCATATCCGCCACGTATTCCTGCCATGACGTGATCGACAGATCGAGCACACGGCGTTTGAGTACATCGGCTTCAATGGTTTTCGGCTGCGCCCTGCCGAATGCGACGATGAGATCGCGCTGCAATCCCGACGCGCGCGCTTTTTTCAGGCGCCCATTCGCGCGCGAAAATTGACTGCCCCACAGCCCGCGCAGATAAAACGGCACCACCACGACATGGTCGCCAGCCGCGCTGCAGGCGCGTTCGAATCCCGGACGAAATTCGGCGAGATGCCCCGTGCGGCTGATCGTGCCTTCCGGAAACAGGCACACCACTTCGCCGCGATTGAGCAATTCCGCGACCGTATCGAGCGAACCCTGCGCGCCGGCGCCCTGGCTGATCGGAACCACGCCAAACAATTTAAAAAACCAGGTCAGGTACCAGCGTTCGTAAATACTTTTCAGCATCACAAAACGCACCGGACGCGGACACGCGATCTGCACCACCGCCCAGTCGATCCAGCTGATGTGATTGCCGAGCAGCAACACGCCGCCGCCCTCCGGAATATTCTTGAAACCCTGTACGCGCACGCGATACCGCCGTGTCATCGTGTAGCTCAAGACAAACCGCACCAGCGACTGCGGCAGTTTTAATACCGTGTAGCCGGTGCCGATCAGCGCGACCACCGCGATCAATACCAGCAGCCAGCGGGTTGGCACGCCACTGACGGCGACCAGTGCGGTGACGACGAGAAAACCGAGCATGGCGATGTTCTGCACCAGATTGTTCGCCGCCAGCACCTTGCCCATTTCGTGTTCGCCGGCGTGAAACTGGATCAGCGCATTCAGCGGCACGATAAACAGGCCGCCCATTAAACCGATAAAGAAAAAATTCAGGCAGTGTGCGGTGACGCTGCCGAGCCCCGGCAGCCACAACAGACCGAGCGCGATGCCCGCGGCGCCGACCGGGATCAAACCGGTTTCGATATGGCGCTGCGAATACACACCGGCCAGCACCGAGCCGAAAATAATACCGATGCCACTGCTCGCGAGCATGCCCTGCACCAGCACCGTATTGGTGATCGCGAGCGTCTCCTTGGCAAATGCCGGAAACGCAGCGAGCATCACCTGACTGACCGCCCAAAACACTGCGAGCCCGATAATGGCGAGGCGAATGCTGCGGTTGTCGCGCAGCGGCTGCAGGTTGTCGCGCAGCGCGCGGCCACGAACGTAATCCGCCCTGGAAAAACGCAGCGCCGTATCGCCACTCTCCAGCTGCGGCAGGCGCAGCGTCATATAAAATTCGAACACACTGCAAGCCACCAGCACCCAGCCCAGCGGCGCAATCGCGCGCACCACGGACGCCGGATCACTCGCACCGAGACGGTCGAACCACAGCTCGAAAGCGATCGAAAACGCAAACGTCCCGGCGAGAATCGCGACGATGGTCACCGCCTGCACGGCACCATTCCCCGCCGCCAGCGCATCCTTGCCCACCAGCGGTTTCAGATATCCATATTTCGCCGGCGAATAAATCGCCGCCTGCATGCCCAGCAACAACGTCATCGCAAACGCGGCTTCAAACCAGCCGAGGTAATACGACGCCGTGATCATCAACGTCAGCACCACTGCCGTTGCCGCACCGCCCTGCATCACCCTGTTTTTCGCAAAGCGGTCGGAAATAAATCCCGCCGGGCTGAACAATAAAATGTAAGGCAGCAGAATCAGGCCATTGACGATCGCCGTCAGCACCACCTGGACATGGCCGTCGTAGATTTTGAAAATGGTGTTCTGGATGACGATCTTGTGGCCCAAATCGACGAAGGCATTCATGAACATCGCGACGAGATAGGGCAGCATGCCGCGCAGGCGGTAGATCGATGGCATTGAGGTCAGTCCGCTTCTTGAGAATGGCATTTGAAAGGTGTGCGATGGTTTGAGCAGTTATACGGATGTATCTGCGCCCCGGAAGGCCAACAACCATCCAAGATAGCCGAGTGGTCAGGCGCCGGCCACCGGAATACTTTGCGGCCGGACCTCCGTCACGTAGCCGCTCAATAACTCCAGCAACTGCTGCTTGGAAAACGGCTTGATCAGATAATCGTTCATGCCCACGTCGAGATACCGCTGCCGGTCCTCCATCATCGCATTGGCGGTAATGGCAAAGATCGGCGTCTGCGGTTTGTGCATCCGCTTTTCCCAATCGCGAATGGTGGCGGTGGCGTCGATGCCGCTCATTTCCGGCATATCGCTGTCCATCAAAATCACATCCCAGTTTTCATGTTGCGCCTTGTCGACGGCCTGCACGCCGTTGCCGACGATATCGACGCTGCATCCCAAGGTTTCCAGCATGCGTTTGATCAACTCCTGATTGACCGCATTATCCTCGGCCAGCAACACGCGCCCTGCGAGTTTCGGCTGCTCGACGGCGCAAGCCCCGGTATCGCCCAAACTGAGGACGCGCTGATTTTCTTCGACGCGACCGACGCGGATGCGCACCACGAAGCGCGTGCCGCGACCGAGTTCGGATTGCACGTCGATGGTGCCGTCCATCATTTCCGCGAGTTTTTTACAAATCGCCAGACCGAGCCCGGTACCGCCAAAGCGGCGCGACGTCGATACATCGCCCTGCTCGAAAATTTCGAAGATTCGCTGCAGCGCGGCGGGTGCAATGCCGATGCCGCTGTCTTCGACTTTCAGCACCAGACGCAACGCATCGGCGGTGAGCGGCTCCATCGACAAAT
>JBEVMI010000231.1:0-6759 GCA_040508685.1 Spongiibacteraceae bacterium | reverse complement strand
GCGTGATACTGGTGCCGGCATTCACCGGTCTCGGTTCGCCGTATTGGGACCCGCATGCGCGCGGCGCATTATTTGGTATCACCCGCGGCACCACGCGTGCGCATATTGCCCGCGCCACGCTCGAAGCGATTGCCTTTCAGGTTGCGGATCTACTCGATGCCATGCAGCGCGATGCGCAAATTCAGCTGACCGAATTGCGTGTCGACGGCGGCGCCTGTGCCGATAATTTGCTGATGCAGATGCAGGCGGATCTGCTCGGTGTACCGGTGGTGCGTCCGCGTATTATCGAAACCACCGCACTCGGCGCGGCTTATCTCGCAGGTCTAACGGTGGGGGTGTGGCGCGATTGCGATGCGATTGCCGCGCAATGGCAGGTCGAGAAAATATTCGAACCGCTGCGGGCGCACGCTGAAGCGCAGCGGCGGTTGGCGACGTGGCGCGACACGGTTCAGCGTGTACTGCGGCAGTCGTGATTCAGAACAGCGCGACGATCTGATGACCGACGGCGGCGACGCGGCCCTTGGGATTAACGACCAGGCAGGTCTCGTTGATGTAGCCGTCGACGGCGGCGTGCACTTCGGAGTCGAGTCGCCACCAGCCGTCGGTGGCGAAATCAAAATCGTGATCGATGACTTCCAATGTCCACATCAGCGAACTGCCGCGGGTCGGCCGGGTGGCGGCAGCATTGGCCGGCGACGGCACCGCGTCGGCGATCGCAATCAGATGTGCCTCACCGCTGGGGGCGGTGTCGCGGTGACGCACGTAGACTTTGTGGCGCGGCTCCGCCCCGGAGCCGGGTTTGCCGCCTTCGGCAAAACGATGGCCGAAGTACTGCTGGAAGCTCGGTGAAATGCCCTCGACGTAACGCACCTCGCGGATGTCGTCGAGGGCGCGCTCAGGCGCGATCGCGACCGGCAGCAGATGCACCGGCGGCGTGCGCGCCAGACCGTAGCTGCCGATCACGCTGGCGATGACGGCGCCGTCCTGATGGATATCGCAGCGCGCCAGCGTCACCGATTTACCCTGCCGCAGGATCTGCGTGTGCAACGCCAGCTGCCCCGGATGTGCGGGCCCCGCAAATGTGATCTGGAGGCCGCGCAGCGGCGTGCCGGTACCGATTTCGCGGCGGATCGCGGCGTTGGCCAGTGCCGCGATCAGGCCGCCGAAGGTGGCGCGTCCCTGTGACCACTCCGTGCTGACCGCAACCGAATGATGGCTGCCGTTACTGATGAGTGACGCGATGAGGGCGGAAAACTGCATGGGTACCTCGGCTGAAAAATTGCCATGTGATCCGGGCGTGTCATCAGGCCGCGCCGTAGACCCAGCGTGCGATGGTATTCGACAGCGTCGCCATCGCCACCGGTTTGCTGAGATAGTCGCTCATGCCCGCATCGAGTGCGCGCTGCATATCGTTGCTCATCGCGTGCGCGGTGAGGGCAATGATAGGCGTCTCGGCCGTGGCACTTTGCGCGCGCAATGACGTTGCAGTCTGATAGCCATCCAGTTCCGGCATCTGGCAATCGAGAATAATCAGGTCGTATTGATTTTGCGCGGCGGCCAGCAGCGCCTGCCGGCCATCGGCGACGATGTCGGGATGGATGTCGAGCAGCGCCAGCTGATGGCGAATGACCTGTTGATTGACCAGATTGTCTTCGGCCACCAGTACGTGTAACCCGGAAAAACTGCGCAACGTTGGATCGGCCGCACTGGTCGCCGCCGATTCGCAGAGCGGCAATTGCAGTTGCAGGTTAAAGCGGGTGCCTTGATCGGCGGCGCTGACAAACGCCAAATTGCCATGCATCTGCTCAGTCAAGCGCTTGCAGATACTGAGGCCGAGACCGGTCCCCGCATGTCGCCGCGACGGCGTGACTTCGGCCTGGACGAAGGGTTTGAAGATCTCCGGCTGCAAATTGGCGGGGATGCCGCAGCCGGTATCGACAATACAAACCGTCAGCTGCGCGGCGTTGCCTTTGACCTGCATCTGCGCGTCGATGCGGATAGCGCCGGCGTCGGTAAATTTCACGGCGTTGGATAGCAGGTTGTCGACGATCTGGCCGATCCGCAACGGATCGCCGAGCAGCGAACTCTGCGCCAGATTGGTGGCGTCGAAATGCATCGACAAACCTTTCTGCGCAGCGCCGAGGCGGTGGCGTTCGGTGAGGTCGCGCAACAGCAACTGCGGCGAAAACGGCCGCGGCTGCAGGCGCAATTTGCCGGCTTCCATTTTCGAGAAATCGAGCAGGTCGTCGATCAATTGCATCAGCGTTTGCGATGACGAGCTGATCAGCTCGACATAGTGGCGCTGGTGGGGGTTGAGCTCGGTCTGCTGCAACAGCTCGACCGGTGCCGTCATGCCATTCAGCGGCGTGCGAATTTCGTGGCTGATATTGGCGAGAAACTGGTCCTTGGCGCGGCTGGCCTGCTCGGCTTGCAAACGGGCTTCGGTGAGGCGGTTGCGCGTGTGCAGCGCACTCCAGTAATCGTTGTACATCGAGTTGGAGATACGCAGGATGTAGAGCATGAAGGCGACGATCAGCACGGCGAGCGTCAGCCGCTCGGTGCCTTCGATCAGCAGCGCTGCGATCAGCGGCAGGCCGAGGTGAATGGCCAGCAACGGCAGCGACAGCACGCGCAGCGGTGCGAATGAGGTCGTGCAGCCGAACGACAATGCCGTAGTGCCGAGCAGGATAAGCGCCGAGGTGTTATTGAGTCCGTCGCTCCACAACATCGCCGCGGCCATCAGCGCCCAGATCAGATTGGCGACGATGGCGGGAATGGCGATCAGACAAATCCATTGTCCCTTGCTGAACGTCGCCGCCTTTAAAATGCGATGTGCGCCCAGACCGCGCCACACCGCCGCCAGCAACGACGCAGCAAACGCCACCAGCGTGATGTCGGCGCGCGCGTGGCCCAGATGGGCGGCGACGACGATCGCGAGGGTGCCGACGGGGTGTGTCTGTATCCCGAGGCGGGAGTTGCGGGCGCAGAAGCGGCCCGCCTCGCGAAAGTTGAGCTCAGAGATTTGCTGTAATGGAGAAAACATTTTTATAAAGCGGGTCGGTGCCAAATGGGCCATCAAAGGCCTGCGTCGGGGTGCGCGCATTATGCGCTATCGGGGCAATATGCCGAAGTTTTGATATGGAGCAAACCCGCTGCGAATCGCGGGCAGGTCGGCGTCGGCGCGGTGCTAACCTGCAAGCTCAAATCCAATTGCGAGGGCGAGACCATGAAAGTTGAAACCAATGCCACCGTGTTAAAAGTGGGCTGGCTGGCCATTTCCGTTATGGTGCTGCTGGTGATGGTTTTTATGTTCGTATCCTGAGTGCCGGACATCGCTCCGACTTCTTGTAATATCACTGGCTCCCACCATTGGCGGAGCCGCCATGTTCCTGCTCCATTTCATTTTCGCGACCAGCGGTCGCGGTCTCCACGATCAGCGCGCGAGTGTTCGACGCCGGCCTGCTGACAGGCTGCGCGGTCTCGGCTTGGTCATGATCTTTGCGCTGGTCATCGCGCCCGTGTGGGCGACAGAAATTGCAACCTTGCAACAACGTGCGCAAGCCGGCGATGCAGGCGCGCAATATCAGCTGGGGTCTGCTTATGCCGACGGCAAAACCGTGCCGCGGGATTTCAAGCAGGCTGCGATCTGGTTGCGCGAGGCCGCCGAACGCGGGCACGCCGCTGCGCAAATGCGTTTGGGTTATTGCTACGCCAGCGGCCAGGGCGTGCCGCGCAATCTGGTGCAGGCGGTGAACTGGTATCGCAAGGCGGCCGAGCAGGGTGATGCGGCGGGGCAGGCGTTTCTGGGGTTGGCCTATGCCGGTGGTTTGGGTGTGCACATGGATTTAAAAGAAGCGGTGGCCTGGTTTCGCAAATCGGCAGCGCAGGGTAACGCCTCTGCGCAGGCCAATCTCGGCTTGATGTTGATGATCGGTCAGGGCGCGCCGAAAAATTTGCGCGAGGCGCGGGATTGGCTCGGTAAAGCCGCCGCGCAGAATAATCCGACCGGCCAATACAATCTCGGCATGATCTACAGCGAGGGCAATGGCGTTACGCAGGATTATAAAAAAGCGGTCGATTATTTCCGTCAAGCCGCCGTGCAAAATTACGCCGAAGCACAAATCAGTCTCGGCGCGATGTACGCCAACGGCAAGGGCGTGCCGCGCGATTTGGAGCAGGCGTATATGTGGCTGGATATTCCCGCGGCAAAGGGCAATGCGACGGCGATCAAAGGCCGCGATGCGGTCGCGCTGCAGATGGCGCCCGAGCAGATTTTTGCAGCGCGCCAGTTGTCCGGTGCCTGGAAACCCACCTCACAAAAATAAACTGCCGCTGGCGCCGCCGCCACTTTGAGCCCCCTCTTCTATACTCCTGCAAAGTGGGTTGGGGTGGCTCCGGGATATGTGGAAACGTTTATTGCTGATCGCACTCATTGCCTGGGGTGCGCATACCTGGTGGACACAGCGTGCCGCCACTCATGGCCCTGGCATCGTTGCCGCAGCCGTTCCGGCGCAGGACCCGATTGGCGAGGGCGTTGCCTTTGAGTTTCGCGGTTATCGGTTAACGCCGCTGGCAGATTTCAGTGTCGAAGCGCGGGTGTTGTCGCGCGAAAACTATCGCCTCGGGCGCGAGTCGGAATTGTCTCCCACCGATTTCGCGCTGGGCTGGGGGCGAATGTCCGACGAAGCCGTGCTCACAAATATCGAAATCAGCCAGTCCAACCGTTTCTTCTTTTGGCGCGTGCAGGAATTTCCGATTCCGCAAAATGAAATCGAAACCTCCGCCACCAATGTGCATTTGATTCCCGCCGACCGCACGGTCGAAAAACAGCTCGACGATGTGCGCCGTGGCCAGGTCGTACATTTGCGTGGGTATCTGGTGCGCGCCGATGCCAGCGATGGCTGGCATTGGGTGAGTTCACTGTCGCGCGACGACCGCGGCGCCGGTGCCTGTGAGCTGCTGTACGTGCGCGAAGTGCAGACGACGTTGTGAAAGTGCGAAATTATTTGAGGTTGTAGACCAGATTTAATGTCGTCACGGTATCGGTGCGTTCGGCACCGGGCGGCGGTGACGTGTTTTGACGAACTCCGTAGCCGACGCTCAGTGAAAAGCTGTCGTTGATGGCCACCTGCAACGCCAGATCGTTCTGCAGCAGCGTATTGTCCGATGCGGCCTCGATCAATAATCTGTCGACAATTTTAGTCGTGGGCGTGAGTGCGTGTTCCAGATTCGCGCCCAGTGTCGTCAATGCGCGCGTGGCGGTATCGCCTTCGACGCGTTCGATCACGCGATCGGCGTCGTCGGTGATCAGCGTTTGTTCCTGCGATTTCTTGATACCGAAACCGAGCTGTGCGCTGAATTTCGTCGTGTCGTTGTCGATAAATTTATAACCTGCCCCCGTCGTGGCCGATTCCTGATAGGAAAATGCGCCAAAGTGATCGCGCTCGTAGCGCAGGCCGCCGAACCAGTACAGCGGCTCGGTGATTTTATAGTCGGATTGCCAGCGCGATTCCCAGCGATTGGCCGAGGATATGGCATCGGTCGAACCGTATAACCCGGCCAGATACAGCGCGTGTTTCCACTGTTCGAGTTCGTTGGCAATATCCAGTTTGCCGTTGGCGGTATCCGTATAGGTATTGCCGCGTGCGCTCACCAGTCCGGCTTCGCCGGTACCTTTCCACTGTGCATGGGCCGTTGTGGTTGCCAGCGCGAGCCAGGTCAGTGCGATTGAGTTTCGTACAGGGAAATGCGTTCGTAACATCGATGGTGTCCTCCGGATTCTGGTTGATGGACAGGGAAACACAAAAGATGTTCCGGTTGCACCCCCGCATTTGCAAAGCGACGTTACATTGCGACGGCACTCTCACAACCCGTATTTCAAATCGATAAATTTAACGGCTGGCGATGTGCGGTCTACACCGAGGTGCAGTTACATATATTGCTGTTCTATCGTGCGCATTTCGGCGGCATGGCTGCGACAATTTTTCCAGAGCCAATCGTCGATCTGATCGATTTTTTGTCGCGTGGTCGTGGCGGGTGTGTGATTTGAGCGTTTTTTGCTGCGCGAGCGGGTGGGGGCGCTTTGGCGATTTTTAGCGGCCAGCTCCAGTTGTTTGTGTTTCTGCTTGCTGCAGCTCGCCAACGATTCGTCAGCTCTACCGCACACAGCTATCGATGCGAGCGTAATAAATAAAATGATCGGAAAAAATTTCATGGCGCCTCCCTGGCCCGTGTTCATCCGTGATGGTCATGCTGGAGAGTATTAACGCTCCTGTCATTTGTCGGCTTTTTTTTCTTTCTTTTTCTGTTTCTTTTCGGCGGCCGTCAAAGTCGGTTTGCGTTTGGTTTCTTTCTTGGCGTTTTGTCCTTTCATGGCATGACTCCTTGCTGAGGTTTAATGAGGGCGTCCGCGATAATCAGTGTAGTCCGGATGAGCCCAGTTTGGCTTGCGTAGCCTGTTGCCCGAAATCCAGTTCGCGCTGACGCTCGGCTTCCATGTTTTGTTGCACATATCCGCGCAGTTTGGTGATGACGCGATTCATCACATCGACTGTCTGGCTGAGCTGGTCGAGGGTAAAAAGAATGGTTTCCGGATCGACCGGAGTTTTACGATTGTCGCTGTCCACTATTTGGTGCTCCGGCCCACCCACAGGGCAATGATCGAGATGAAATTAACTGTCTGATCGTCGCGGCAAAAAAAACGTCTGCGCCGGCAGCCGTTGTATCGTCAATGTGGCTTTTAGCCCAGACCCCGCCGTT
>JBEVMI010000230.1:0-4512 GCA_040508685.1 Spongiibacteraceae bacterium | reverse complement strand
GACCGCACTGTCAAAGCCATGGATGCCGAGCAATGGCAGGCAGCCCTGATCAATATTCTCGATAATTTGTTGCTGATAAAAAATTAAGGCAATTCTTTTGGCGTGTCGATATCGCGATGAATGCCGGCATCGTCGACTTTTATATCGATCACGCGCTCCGCATATTTTTGCAGCAGTTTTTTAGCCCCGCTGTCGCCACTTAACGTTCGCAACTCCGCTAAAAAATCCGCACCGAAAATTACCGGGTTACCGCGCTGGCCGCGATATTGCGGACAAATGATTTGGCCTCCGTTGGCTGCTGCGGCGAGCGTTGCATACGTGGCGGTGGTTACAAACGGCATATCGCCCAGACAGATCATGCAATGCCGATCATCCGGCAATTGCGCGACAGCAGCGGCGAGGCTGGAGCCCATGCCTTGCAACGACGTTTCATCCGCAATCGTAAGCGCAGTGGGAAAATGTCGGCGCAATGTGTGGTCGCTTTCACGCAATGCGACGATCACTTCAAGGTCCGCTGCACGAATCGATGTGATCACCGTTTCCAATACGGTAGTGCCATCGGACAATCGAGCCAGGCGTTTGTCGCTGCCGAAGCGGCGCGCAAAACCGGCAGCGAGAACGAGCGCGATGGGTGTGTGGGGTGTGTGCATTTTTCACCAATCATCAATGCGGCTTACTGTAACCGCCCCGCGCGGTTTGTGGCATGGCGCCATCGGTCGCGCTATCGCATCTTGGCGGGTGCGGGTTCGTGGCAATAAACTAGGCCTATAATTGCACGCCGCCCGCCCGCCCGAGCGATCCTGATTCGGGCTCGACATTCAAAAACCGAGGTGCCCCTCCGATGCTGTTTCAACTCACCATCAATAATCAAAAGCACGAGGTCGAGGCCGATCCGGCAACGCCGCTGTTATGGGTGTTGCGCGATCACCTGGGTTTTACCGGCACCAAGTTTGGCTGCGGCATCGGCCAGTGTGGCGCCTGCACCGTGCATCTCAATGGCATGGCGACGCGCTCGTGCATCCTGCCGGTCGAAGCGGTCGCGGCGATGAGTATCAGCACTATCGAGGGGTTGTCGCCGGATGGCAGTCATCCGCTGCAAAAACTGTGGGTCGACATGAACGTGCCGCAGTGCGGTTACTGCCAGAGCGGCATGCTGATGGCGGCTTCGGCGCTGTTGCAGGAAAAACCCAAGCCGACCGACGCGGATATCGACGCGGCGATGACGAATATCTGCCGTTGCGGCACGTATCCGCGCATTCGCGCGGCGATCCATAAAGCCGCTGCGGCGATTGCCGACAATGCAGCGCCCGCTGCCACGGAACAGGTGTGAGAACTGGCCATGACTATTGATGTACAGATGAATCGCCGCCAGTTCATTGTCGCCGCTGCCGCCATCGGCGGTGGCCTCGCGCTGGGATTTCACAACGAATGGGGCAATGCCGCCACTCCCGCTGGCGCGGCAGCCTCCGAATTTAATCCGTGGCTGGTGATCCACCCGGATAACAGCGTCGTCATTCGCGTCACCACACCGGAAGTTGGCACCGGTGCGGCCACGCAATTGGCGATGACGGTGTGCGAGGAATTGCAGTGCGACTGGTCCAAGGTGCGCATCGAATATGGCACGCTCAACGACGATGACAACAACCATAAAATTTTTACCAAGTCTGTACCGGTGTTTGCCTTTTTCAGTGGCCGTTCGACGCAGACCGAACGCAACAAAACCCTGTTGCAGGTCGGGGCCAGTGCGCGCGAACGATTGAAACTCGCGGCGGCGCAAGTCTGGAAGGTGCCAGTCAGCGAAGTGACTGCGGAAAACAGCGTTCTAACACATAAGGTCAGCGGCAAGACGCTGACCTATGGTGCGGTTGCCGCGCGCGCCGCGACGGTCAAACTCGCCGTTGAGCCGGCCTTAAAACCACAAAACGAATGGACCTCGCTCGGCAAAAAATCGCCGTCGAAATTGCATATTCCGCAGATCGTCAACGGCAGCGCGCAATACGGTATCGATATTCGTTTGCCCGGCATGTTGTACGCGGCGCTGATGCAGTCGCCGGTGCAGGACGGGCAGGTGAAAAGTTACGACTTCGCCAAAATCAAACATATGCCGGGGGTGCGCGGCATTGCGGTGATCAAAGGCGGCGCGGCGCTTAAAGTTTCGCAGGGACTGGCGTCGCAGCCGTGGTCGATGGCCGACGATCGTACCGGTGCGGTCGCCGTGGTTGCCGATCATTACTGGCAGGCGCGCAAGGCGCTGGAGGCATTGCCGCTCGAATGGGAAGACGGCGCCGGTGTGCGCTGGAAAAATACCGAGCAAATTTTCGACGCGGCGAAAAAAGCACTCGATGAAACCGGCGGCATCGTGCGCAAGGACAGCGGCGAGGTCGAAGCGGAGCTGGCCAAACAACCGAAAATTATCGAGGCGACTTACACCACGCCGTACTGCGATCAGGCGCCGATCGAACCGTTGAACGGCACCGCGCTGGTGACGCCGGAGCGCATCGATTTATGGCATCCGACCCAGATCGCCGACAATGCGCGCGCCGCGGTCTACGAAGAAACCGGTCTGGCGCCGGAAAAAATATTTGTGCATCAGACGTTGATCGGCGGTGCGTTTGGCCGCCGTACCACCTGCGATGACGTGCGCATGGTGGTAGCGGTTGCCGCGCAATTTCCCGGCAAGCCGGTTCATGTGATCTGGTCGCGCGAGGAAACCATGCGGCAGGGACGTTATCGCGCGTTGACGGCGATAAAACTCAAGGCCGGTTTGGATAAGGATGGCATGCCGCAGGCGTTGATCGCCCACTCGGCCGCACGCGCAGCGAATGCGCGTCCGCCGTTCTCCACCAGTGTGCAATTTTCACCCACCACGATGGGGTTGTTAGACGGCTCGTATGTCGGCACCATCGTGCCGCACACCAAAGTCGTGACGCATGAATTGCCGGTGCATATCCGCACCGGCGCCTATCGTGGCCCGCATTACAACTCGACCTGTTTTATGGTCGAATCGTTTATCGACGAATGTGCGCACGCGGCCAAAATCGATCCGCTGGAATATCGCTTGCGCCTGCATGCGAAATGGCCGGATCCGGGTTGGACGGCGTGCCTCAAGGAAGCGGCGAAGCAGGCCGAGTGGGGCAAGCCGTTGCCGAAGGGTATGGCGCGCGGCATCGCGATCGGCAATTTCGGCATGTTCGGACAACCGCAGGCGGGTACTACGGTATGCACGATTGCGAAGGTGGAAGTGTCGTCAAAGGGCGAATTGAAAGTGCATCAAATCGATCTCGCTCTCGATTGCGGCAGCCTGATGAATCCGGATGCAGTGCGCGCGCAAATGGAAGGCGGCACGATTTTCGGCATGAACATGGCGCTGAATGAAAAACTCACAGTGCAGGATGGTCGCATCGTCGAAGGCAATTTTGATGTCTATCCGATGTTGCACATGGCCGACATGCCGCAGATAAATATCCACTTCGGCGCGTTGACGCAGCATGAACGTTTTGCCGAGTTGGGCGAGGCTCCGACGGGTACGGTTGGCCCTGCGATTGCGAATGCAATTTTTGCGGTCACCGGCAAACGCCTGCGCTCGATGCCGTTCCGCGATCACGATCTCAGCTGGAGCTGAGAGCGGTGTTTGTCGGAAGCTCCTCCCTCCAACATTGACGATAATCCTGCGGGGGATTGTGGAAAGCATCGACCAGCAAGTTTTTCAGCAAGTCGCGCGCTGGCTCGCCATCGGCAAGCCGTGCTGGCTGGGTACGGTGGTGGCTACCATCGGCGCGGCACCGAGGCCGATCGGCTCGCTGCTCGCGTGCAATGCGGATGGCGAGGTGATCGGCTCGTTATCGGGCGGCTGTGTCGAAGACGATCTGCTGGAAAAATTGCGCAGCGGCGAACTCGCGATCACCAAGCCGCAGATCGTCGAATACGGTGTCACCCCGGAACAAAATGAACGCCTCGGCCTGCCCTGCGGCGGTCGTCTGCACGTGCTGGTCGAATACTGGTCGGCGCAACCCGCCGTTCTCGAAGCGTTAAACCGGCTCAACGGGTTATTGCAGCGGCGGCGAATCGTCAGTCGCCAGCTCGATCTCGGCAGCGGCATTTGGCAAATTGAAGAAATTGGCGAATTCACTGCGCTGGATTTATCCGCGACAGCGCTGCGGCAATGTTATGGCCCGCGTTTTCAGCTGTTATTGATCGGCGCCGGCGAAATCGCGCGCTGCCTCGCCGCCATGGCGTAGATGCTCGACTACCGCGTGCTGGTGTGCGATCCGCGACCGCAATTGATCGCGCAGTGGACCGAACCCGGCGTCGAATTATTGCGCTGCATGCCCGACGATGCAGTGCGCGACTATTGTGCCAATGACCCGCACAGCATCGTTATCACGCTCACGCACGATCCGCGCATCGACGATATGGCGCTGATGGAAGCGCTGCGCATGCCGCTGTTTTATGTCGGCGCATTGGGGTCGGAGCGCACGTCGGCGAAACGGCGCGAACGCCTGTTGCAGCTCG
>JBEVMI010000229.1:0-5522 GCA_040508685.1 Spongiibacteraceae bacterium | reverse complement strand
AACTGTTGATACGCTGCACGATCTGATCGAGCGTTTTCAGCGGCACCAGATTGGAGGTACGGCACGCGAGTTCAGAAGCGAAACTCACCGGCTCGTCGTTCTGCGACACGATCACCGCGCCGTCGAAATCATTGTCGCGGTAAAGTTTAAACCAGTCCTCCAGCATGAACAGTCCGTCCAGTTCTTCCTTGAGCGTGGGCGAAACGTATTTTGCCGACGTGCTCAAGTGATCAGGCAGCGTCTGCAATGCCTGATAAACGTATTCGCCGAATCGGTTGAGTTTAGCCAACTGCTCAGCGTCGTCGTAGTCGCACTCGACGTAGATCACGCGCGCATTCGCACACAGCTCCTGGTTAAATGCACCCATGTCACAGGCGGCGCGTTTCGCCACCTGCTGCATGGTGGCTTCGTCCTTCAGTGCTGCTTTGCCGATTACCGAAGCGCTGTGTTTCGGATCGAGCGTAATCAGGTCGAGGCCCGGCTGCAGATATTTGGTGATGTGTTTGATCGAATCGAAACCGCCCCACGCGACAATTTTTTCGATGTGGTCGGGGCGGTACAGACGCGCTTCGAAATTCTCGTCGCCACCTTTCCAGTACGCGCCGGAGAGATGGCGTGTAACCGGATGGTCGCGGTCGAGATCGATCATCGCGCGCAGGATTGCGGTGAATGTGAGCGGATCGTTCGACGGGGTTTTTACGATGCTGTCGGAGTGTGTAACGGCCGAACGCATCACGGTATTGAAAGCAACGCCGGGAGTATTGCCGGCGATGACATGTACGGCACGGCCGCCGAAGGCACGAATGCTCGACACTGTGCCGTCTTTCATTTCGCGCGGCACCCAGCCTTCGAGGTATTTGATGCCGATGGTTTTCTCCGCGTATTCGAGAATGTAATCGCGCGAGAATAGTTTCTTGCCGGTGTTGCGATACAGCGATTCGAGAATCGGCGCCGAGATGCCGGAGGTGTGGCAGCTCAGCTCGAACGCCTGCCGCAGATAAACGTCGTGATCGAGATCGAGTTTGCGACCGAGTTCATCGAGAAAACTCGCAATCTCCTCGACCTTGACTTGCTGGTAGGCGCCCATCGATTCCAGCTCGCAATCGATGAGTTTATCGAGGTATTTGTTGACGTCCGGCGTGGTGAACCGCACGTCGCCCTTGCGACCGCCGAATTCGAGACTGTAGTCCTCGATGATTTCGCCGCGGATGATCAGTGGCACTTCAAACATTTTATTTTCCTGTCGCGAACTCGTTAGTCGCCGCAAATATCGATTGCTGTAAATAAGGTTCCAGCTCAGGCCTTCTCGGCCTGACGGGCCAGGAATTCCATCGCTTTTTCCTGCGCATCCGGTGCGCCGGCACAGGAGATTTTGTCGTCATTGCCGTTCTTGTCGCTGAAGCGGCGGATCGTCGGCAGAATGTATTCGCCGTGACGGCCGCACGCGCAATTGCCATCCCAGTTGACGGTGATTTCGTCACCGGTGACGAAGCCACCCCAGTACATGTCGGGCAAGGTATCGAACAATGCGGCGCGACCGGTCTGCTCGCCCTTGCGCGGCAGCGGTTGGCCGCTGTGTTCGTCGAGCACATAAACGATGAGGGCCGGCGGCACGTGATAATTGCCGTGGCTGCACATGTTATTCATGCAGCAGATTTCCGACATACCGTAAGCCAGTTGTACTGGCGCACCGATCACTTCTTCGATCTGCTGTTTCCAGTCGTCGGGCAACGGCTGCCCCTTCAGGCCACCGCCGGAACCGATGAGGCTGTCGGCGGCAAAGATACCCTTGAGTCCGCGCCGCTTGCCTTCGGCGGCCCATGCGTACAACTGCGGCACGGTGTTGCCGATCATCACGCGCTGGCCGCTGAAACGTTCCAGCACGCGATCGAAAAATTCCGCATCCATCTGCGCTTTGTTCTTGGCTTTTTCCTGGCTCTCCTTGAAACGCTGCATCAGCGCCGGATCGATCACCAATTTGTCGAGTTCGCCCTTGGCCTGCGCGGTGGCGACGCGGCCGCCCAGCGACAGCACATCGGGACTGAGCAATTCGTTGTAGAGCGATTCGACCTTATCCGGATCTCCGATCAGCTCGATCTGTTCTTCCATCAGTCGCTGCGCCATATAGAAACCGTAGCGGTAACCCGGCTGGATGATGGGCAGACGGAAACCGGGGGCGCTGGTATCAAAGCTGATATCGCGCTCGCCGGGCATACCCTGCCAGCGCGTCAGCGTCAGGCGGATCTGGGTTTTCCAGTCTTCTTTCGCCCGCGGCAGAAACGAGAGTTTGCCCGAGGTGCCGGTGGTGTGAATTGGCTTGAGCTCGGTTTGTTCCTGCAGCAGCGTCAGCCACTGGTCGACGAACTTGCATTTTGTCGCATCGACACCCGACAGATCGTGGGCGGTAAGCTGCGAAAACCACTTGGTTAGCGCATCGAAGCGGCCTTTTTCCAGAAACGGCATCGGGTAGGACTTGTAGACGGTGTGCTGAAACAGAATCGGCGCAGCATCGTCGAGACTGTTGATCTCGCGCACGCCCTGAATCTCGGCGAGTTTGCGCAGCGCGCCAACACGATCGACCAGTTCACTGAAACGTTTGCGCAACAGCGCCAGCCGGAACGCCTCGACTTCCTCTTTCGAACGTGTATAGAGATCGCGCTGGTGCAACCGCGTCAGCCCGGCAAAGTCATCGACGTAATCGGTCAGTGGTTTGTTGATGGCACTGTTCACTGCATTGGTCATGGCACACCGTTATCAAGAGAAAGAAAAAAATCAGTTCGCTACGGTTATCTGGATACGCTGCAATACCGCGCGAATCGGCGCCGGGATCGGCACTGGCCGATTGCTTGTGCGATCGACAAATACGTGCACCATCGCGCCGATCGCGGCCGGTGCAGCGTCGTCTTCGGTAAACAGACCGAGCCGGTACTGCACCGACGAATTGCCGAGTTTTTCGACGGCAAGACCGACGATCACATCATTGGGATACGCCAGCGGCGCGAAATAATCGCACTCGGAACGCACCATAAAACCCATGGCGTCGCCGTCGTGAATATCGAGACTACCTTCCGCAATCAGGTAGGCGTTGATTACCGAATCGAAATACTGGTAATACACGGCATTATTCACGTGACCATAGATATCGTTGTCGGCCCAGCGCGTGTTCACCGTTTTAAAAAACGGGAAATGGCTTTTGTCGAAATTTTCTGTTTTCAAACTCTGTTCCTTGACCAAGCACGAACCTGAAAAGGCCCGCATTGAGAAAATGACTCGCCTGGAATAATCAAAATGCCTGCCGGTAAATATCGGCGGCGTCGCGCAGGGTCACTTCGCGCGGATTGTTGCGCAGCAGGCGCTGCTGCGTCATGGCCGACTCGGCCAGTTCATTGATGTGTTTTTCGGCGATATCGAAATCGCGCAGGCGCTGAGGAATTTTTGTCGCCGTCATCAGGTCGACCAGCGTGTCGATCAATACATCGCAGCGTTGCGATGTGCTGCCACTGCACGCCGGCACAATAATTTCAGCTAGCTCCGCATATAGAGGTTCGGCGTGCGCGCGGTTGAAACGCAATACATGCGGCAACACCAGGGCGTTGCTGACGCCGTGCGCGATATGAAAAATGCCACCGAGCGGATACGCCAGTGCGTGCACCGCCGCGACCGGCGCATTTTCGAACGCCTGCCCTGCCAGCATCGCGCCGAGCAACATCTGTTCGCGCGCATCGATGTCATCACCGTGTTCGACGACGCGCACCAGATTGCCCGACAGCAAACGCAGTGCTTCGCGCGCCAGCAAATCGGAAGTCGGATTCTTGCGGTGAATGCTGGTATAGGCTTCGATCGCATGCACCATCGCGTCGATGCCCGTCGCGGCAGTGACAGCCGCCGGCAATTTCAGCGTCAGCTCGGCATCGAGCAACACCTGATCGGCGAGCAGCGACTCGTTGACGATGCCGGCCTTCGTACTCTCGCCGGTGGTGACGATGGCGATGCCAGTGACTTCGGAGCCGGTGCCGGCAGTGGTCGGAATCAGCAACAGCGGCAAACGCTGCACACGCCGCGTATTGACACCATACAGATCGCTCAGCTGCAGATCGGCCGACGCATTGGCCAGGCAGGCGACCAGCTTCGCGACATCCATCGAACTGCCGCCGCCAATGCCGATGACCAGCGCCGCGCGCTGTACAGTTGCGGCTGCCACCGCCGCCAACACCACCGTATCCGCCGGATCGGGTTGCACATCACTGAATATCGCCACATCGAAACCGGCCGCCCGCAACACTTCCACGCCCGGTGCGATCAACCCCGACTGCACAAGATAAGGATCGGTGACCAGCAGCACACGACGACCCGCGCGCTGTTCGGCAACACCCATGCGCTGACAAAACTCCTCGACATGCATATCGAGACGCGACAAGGCACCGCGTTCGACGCGAAGATGTTTTACTGTGTTGAAGGCGTAATCGGCCATGGCCAAGCTCCGCAGTGGGCGCGTCGAAGCAGACGGCGGTAGCGGTGAGTGATCGGAAAAGACTGGCAGTTACAGTAGCCGGGATGCCGGTGGATACGAAGCGAGAAAATTAAATGCGAGAGGGGTTTTCGCTAATATTAAACCAACACCGTTGCGAACAGCGGAGGCACCGCTCATGCGAGGGCGCAATTCAAGGGCCCGGAGGCAGGGTTCCAGCAACGGTGTCATTCGCACTAGTGCGCCGCAGTCCGCGTTTGATATCGAGCGCGACGCCGGTGATTTTGGCGAAAAGAATGGCCTTGCTGGCAATGGCGAGCACTCGGGCGACACGGCTGTGGCCAAGACTGGACAGCGCAAGACCAAATAAGGCAGAGCGCACCGGAGCGGAAGTAGCCGCGTGCATGCCGACATTCACCCAGCTGACGCCACTGCGCACGCCGTAGACCTGATGGCGTATCTGCAATCGGATCAATTTGGAACGCGCCAGCAACAGCTGTTTGCGCGCAGCGAGTTTCTGCAACTTCTCGCTCATTGGGTGCCCTCCTGTTTTGTAATTGCACTGCCTTTAAGTGCATTGTCCGCATCGCTATCGCGAGATTCAGCATCGCGCGTCTTGATTTGTTTCAAATCTTCGACAAATTCATGCAGGCTGCCGGCAAACGGCGGCGGCCGACTTTTCAACTGGGCGCGCACGCGCCACAGACAAAAACCACCACCGCCGAAATAGAGTGCGGTGACAATGGCAATGGCGAGTAGACGATAACTGTCCCAGAACAGGACGATGATAAAAAACGTCAGCAGCAACAGGCCCAGCCCCAACAGCATGGCGCCAGCCACTGCCAGCACCACCAGCTGCTTGCCGTGCTCCTGCTGCTCCTGCCACTCGACCGAAAACAGCTCGATCCGCACATGCAACAAATCGAGCACGCTGCCGGTCAGCGTGCGCAACGAATCGAAAAATCCCGCTTCGCGCGGGTTGGAAGGCGAACTCGACATAAATCAGCGACGATTCAACAACAGTCCGACCAGCACCCCTAACGCCGCCGCTATG
>JBEVMI010000193.1:0-7404 GCA_040508685.1 Spongiibacteraceae bacterium | reverse complement strand
TGAATTTCTCGTCTATTCACTCGAAGGAAACGATTATTTTAGCGTGCCGCTCGGCATCGGCGAGATCGTCGAAGGCCTGCGGAATATCTTCTGGTGCGACGCCGCCGGTAACAACGGGTTCAGCAGCGATATTGCCTTCGGCCAGATCGTGCGATGTCTGTTTGAATTAAGCCGGCGAATAATCCATGCCGATCACCGGTCCGATGCCGCGCGCTTTTAATGCCGCAATCACGGCGAGGCCGATCGGCCCGCAGCCCACCACCATCACCACCGAGTCTTTCGGCACGTTCGCGCGCGCGACGGCGTGTGCGCCAACGGAAAATGGTTCGGTTAATGCCGCGTCTTTCGGCGCGAGACCATTCGGCACTTCGAACAATAGTGATAGACCCAGCAACGCAGCCGCTTGCCGGGATGTCGCAACCGGTCGTCCTACGTCTGCAGCCATGACTTGAATCTGTTTTAACAAAATGAATGGCCTCGTCAGCAATTTCCTCGGGCGTCTGCGGGATATTCGGATTCATGCTTCGAGGACGTATACCGTTAATGGCCACATCGACAATCACTGGGGCGCAACCAGGGAGTTTTTCTTCAATACTCATTCAGCGGTCCTCACCTTGCTGTTGGGACGCACGCGACCAGCCTTTTTCCTGGGTTTACTTGACGAGCCTTTTGCGGCCGCCGCCAATAGCCGCTGAAATGTCGGGCATTTCAGGTGTTGCTTGGCTGGGCACACTGCTGCATGCCTGAGCCCATTGCTCACGGCTTTAAGTTCTTTGATCCTGATATCGATCTCATCAGCTTTTGCTGTCAGCATCGAGCGGGGCTGGTGCAACAGCCGTGATGGATCGGATGATGGATTTTCAAGCAGGGAAGTGGGGCTGGACTTATCAACAGGGTGATGTTGGATCGGATTTTTCCGTGCTCGCGGCGATGTCCGGATCATGCGCGACCCAGCTCATGAAAAGCTGATAACCCAACGCCAGCAGAGTGGCGCCGAGGAACATGCCGAGAATGCCATTGGTCGCCATGCCGCCCAGCGCACCGAGCAGGACGACCGGCATCGGCGCTTCGACGCCGCGGCCCAGCAGCAGGGGTTTCAGTATGTTGTCCGCCAGGCCGCTCAGTACCAACAGGATGGTGTAGCCGATCGATTGCGCGGTGCTGTAATCGCCACCGACCCACAGGTAGACAATGGCCGGCAGGATCACCACGGCCGCCGGTACCTGGGCGATTCCCAACACCAGTGCAACGACCGCCAGCACGCCGGCCCATGGCACGCCGGCAATCAACAACGCGCCGCCGACCAGCGTGGCCTGAATGAACGCTATGCCGATCACGCCCAGTGCGACCGCACGGATCGTGGACGTGGACAGCTCGGCCATTTTTGCCCCGCGTTCGACGCCGACGATACGGTTGGAAATGGCGCGACAGCTGCGTGCGCCAGAGGCGCCGAATGCCATGATGATGCCGGCGATGACGAACGCGGCCAGGAATTGCATCAGGCTGATTCCGATGCCGGCAACAAAAGCCAGCGCCGATTTTGTCAGGTCGCCGATCTTTGGTTGCATGCTCGACACCAGCGCCGGCAAATCGCTGTGTGCCATGGACCATGCTGCGTACAAACGCTCGCCGATGACGGGCCATTCGGCGATGCTTGCGCGTGGCGCGGGGATGACCAGGGTGTTGTTGCGCACATCGTTGACGAACTGGTGCACGCCATCACCCAGAGAACTCATCAGAACCGTTGCCGGTCCGGCAATCAGCACCAAACCTGTGACTACCAGCAGGCTTGCCGCCAGCCCCTGCCGCCCGCCGATCCTGCGCGCGATGGACTGATGCAGCGGATAGATCATGACGGCAAGAATCACGGCCCAGATCATCAGCGGCAGAAACGGCGCAAAGACCCGATAGCACAGCAGCGTCATCGCGAGAATCAGGCCGGCGCGAATCAGCACATCCAGCAGGCGCGAAGCGATTCGATGTTCAAGCTCGCGATCCGGATTTGAGGGAATGCTCACGCCTGGGCTCCTTGGTTACCGGCAGCCATCATTCCGCCCCCTTGATGAGTGTTTCGGGAATGGGGGGATTTTAACCAGAGGTATTCGGGGCAAGTATTGGACTTTAGGCCTACAGTCGGTGTAATGAAACGATATCGTCAAAGATGCGGGGGCTATGTATCTCGTTTGCTGGAGGATGTCGCAGATTTCACCCGGTGGGCAAAGACCGTTGCCGCGTTCATCGGGCTCGTCATTCAACGCACTGCAAAATCAGTAGGTTTCGCCACGCATGTATTTTTCCAGCTGAAGGATCATCGCTTTTTGGTCTTCAATAATGTTCTTGACCAGATCGCCGATGGAAATCATGCCGATCAGTTTTTCGTTTTCCAGCACAGGTAGATGGCGTATGTGTTTTTCGGTCATCACTTCCATGCAGTACTCCATCGTCTCGGATGGACTGACGCAAACTAAATCTGCAGTCATGACCTGTCTGATCTCTGTCGTGCGTGACGAGCGGTCCATCAGCGCTATCTTGCGAGCATAATCGCGCTCACTGAAAACGCCCGCCAGTTTGCCATCTTCCAGTACCAGCAACGCGCCGACCATTTTTTCAGCCATTAATTTCAGCGCTTCCACGACCGTTGCACTGGCATCAACGCTGTAAATCCTTGCGTCGCCTTTGGAGTTCAGTATGTCTCGTACGTTCTTCATGACCGTCCCTCACCCTGTCTTTTTCTTTTCGAAAGGTTACATTCAATGCGTGCGAACTGAGAAATAGCTGCTGCCAAAAGCCGAAAGCTCCAACAACAGAAGTACCACCAAATGATTTTATCTGTATACGCTAAATCACTAACTTCGCAAGTGTCCGCCTTGTCGGGGTCGGTCAGTCCCACTTGGGACTTTTAAACGCCCGGCAACTTAAAGCGAGTGCAAATCAAGGAGGGGCCAGCTTTTTATTCGTGTCGGGCTTTTCGATCAAGCCTTGTTGGTGTGTGTTTTGCGCCATAGCGAAGGCAAATTGCCGTGACCGGCGCGCACCATCCGCCGCAGCAATTGTTTCAGAAGCTGGGTTTCGCCGTATTCGAGCGGGTTCAGCAGATCCGCCTCGGCAGCCTTGCTGACGGCAATCAACTCAATGGCAATTTCGCGGCCGGCTGGGGTCATGCTCAGGCTTTCACTGCCGTGTGCGGACACGATATGGATCAGGTCGCGATCGCGCAAACGGTTCAGCAGGGTGTCGTCCAGTTCCTGGTTGCCAAATTGCATGAGCAGCTCGACATCGTGGCGTGAACGGTTGTCTTCCGCCGCGAGAATAGTCAGCACCAGATAATCGCGGTAATCGAACCCGCGTTGTGCGAGATAGGGTTTGATGCGTGTATCCATTTGCTGCAAGGCGGAGCCCAGCAGGATGCCGAGAGAGTCCTTGTTAAAGCTGCCTTCCGCTGCGTCGGTTTCCACCGGGGCCGATTTCTTTTCTTCCTTGACCAGCAAACCGTAACCGCCGCCCTGAAATACCAGAGGTTTCTTGTCGAGGTGATCGAAGGCGATGACTTGCCCGACAAAAATTTCGTGGTCGCCGCCCTCGTGCTGGAACCCGGTCTTGCACTGGAAACGTGCGCTGCAATCTTTCAGCAACGGAATACCGCCGGGGCCGCGCTCCAATTCCAGGCCGGCGAACTTGTCGATACCACGTTTGGCGAAACGGTCGGATAACGGCTGCTGATCGGCAGCGAGCACATGCACGGCGAAATATTCGGCGTTCTGGAATGCAGCCATGCTCAGCGAGGATTTCGCGAGACTCCACAACACCATGGGTGGATCGAGCGACACCGAGTTGAAGCTGTTGGCGGTGAGACCGATATCGTGACCGTCGGCATCTACCGTGGTGACGATCGTGACTCCGGTAGTAAAAGCGCCGAGAGCGTTGCGAAACTGGCGAGAGTCAATGGCGACGGGCGACGACATGAGGTATTCCTCTGCAGATTTTCGGCGATGAATTATGGGTTTATTCCAGCTCCGGCATGGTAACGAACAATGGCCCGTTATTACCATGCCAGGCGCAGAGTGTCCGCACGCGATGTCCGCTCGCTGCAAAAATGGCATTGCATACCGCCGGTGCCAGCGGCGGCAATGCCGGCGCGCACGCGAGTGGGTGGATGCTGTCGATTAGATTTATAGCGCCATCTATCGGTGGGGCGCGCGGTATAATCCCACGCCTTCGAGAGACGACCCGGCCGCTGATTGCCGGGTGATGACGATGGCGGAGGTGGCGATGCATCCAAACGTTTCTGCCAACATCATTCTGATCGGCATGCCCGGTGCGGGTAAAAGCACGATAGGGCTGTTGCTCGCGCAAAAACTCGCGTATCCATTTGTCGATACCGATAAGTTGATTGAGGCAGCCGAAGGCGAAACGTTGCAGGCCATTGTCGATCAGCGCGGTCATTTGGCGTTGCGCGCGATCGAAGAAAAAATATTGAGCGCGTTAAATTACCGCGCGCATCTCATCGCCACCGGCGGCAGTGCCGTTTACAGTCAGGTCGCGATGGCCCGCCTCAAACAGCTGGGCACAATAATTTATTTGCAGCTGGATTTTTCTCTCCTTGAACAGCGCATCGGCAATTTTTCGGCACGAGGTCTGGTACGCAGGAAAGATCAGTCGCTCGCGGATTTATATCGCGAGCGCGTGCCGCTCTACGAACGGTATGCGGATATCGCCATTAACTGCGATGGGAAAAGCCCGGAAGTCATTGCTACAGCCATTATCGAAGCCGTCGGAAAAGAATAAGACGGTTGATGGTATTCGCAGCAACCGCTTCAGCGCGGCATGCGCCATGACAGCGGCAGCGGTATGCGCAACAACAGCGAGCGATGATCGTCGGCTGCATCGATGCGAGTTTTGTCGTTGCTGTCGAACACGATGTAGATCCATTGATCATCCATCGCCAGACCTTCGCCGATGCCAAAGTTGCTGTCAGCATAACGCCAGCGTGCATCGTCCTCGATGTCGAAATAACTGAAGCAGGAATCCGTGCGCAGGGTTTGCGCATCGCGTCGACAAATTGCCGAAGCATTGCGCTCCAGCGTGAATGCGGAATCGCGATGGATCGCGATATCGGCGACATCGGGATTACCCGCACGAAAAGGCAATGGTTTGTCGTTGCTCAGCGCGCTGGCGGTGATTTTCCAGGCGTCCGCTGCGTCGCGCTGCAAGGTCATGATGCCGCGCGGCTCGCGTTCGATCGCGATTAAAAAAGTATTGTCGTCGCGCAGCGCAATACCTTCGACGAACGCATTGTAGGTATGCAGAAATCCGGTGCGATAAAGGGGTTCATACCAGTCGACCGGCAACCAGCTGCTGCTGTTTCCGGCAAGCTTCAACACCGCATTGTTGCGTTCGCTGAGCAAATAAATCGTGTCGCCACGACACGCGATGCCCTCCCAGTCGAGTCGGTCCGCGTAACGCGCGGCGTCGAGTCGATACAGCAGATTGGCGGGTGCGTGGTACGAGGTTTTTCGTTGCGGCGGAGGCGGGATGTGCAATGCCGGCGCGATAGACGCGCGGCCATCGACAACGGTGATCGCAAAAATGGTGTCGCTGATTTTGTCCGAAACGGCGAGCAGTTGTCCGCGGCAAATTGCCAGGCCGGACAAATCTGTCACTGTCGCCGAGGGGCTTTCGATGAGATAGGTTTCGATACCGGCAAATGCGTGCGGGTGCGGGTCCGCGGCAGCGGGCAGAGCGAACAGAAACCCGAGTCGAAGCAGGCTTTTTCCTATGCGCAAAATCATGCGAAAACGCTACGCGAAGCGTGTGACGTTTCGACGGCGGCGCAGATTATGTCAACAAGGGGCGCTCAACAGGCGTTGCAGCATGCGTTCATACAATGTCGACAGGATGTCGAGATCGGCGGCAACGATATGTTCGTCGATTTTGTGAATAGTGGCATTGACCGGGCCGAGTTCTACCACCTGCGCGCCGGTGGGCGCGATAAAGCGGCCGTCGGAAGTACCGCCGGCGGTCGACAGCTCGGTTTCGATGCCAACAGTGTCGCGAATCGCCTGCTGGGCCGCTTCCACCAGATCGCCGCGGGCCGTCAAGAACGGCGCGCCACTCAAATTCCATTCGATGCTGAAATCGAGGCCGTATTTTTGCAGCATGGCCTCGGTGCGCGCGCGCAATTGTGCGTCGGTGACTTCGGTTGAAAAGCGGAAGTTGAAAACGACCGTCAATTCGCCGGGAATCACATTGGTGGCGCCGGTGCCGCCGTGGATATTGGAGATCTGAAACGAAGTCGCCGGGAAAAATTGATTGCCGTTATCCCACACCTCGGCGGTGAGTGCGGCGAGTGCGGGGGCGGCGATATGAATCGGGTTTTGGGCGAGCTGCGGATAGGCGACATGGCCCTGTACTCCCCGTACCGTCAGCACGGCGCCGAGCGATCCGCGACGGCCATTCTTGATCACGTCGCCGACCCGTTCGCTTGACGACGGTTCACCCACCACGCACCAGGTGATTTTTTCGCCGCGCTGCTCCAGCCAGTCGACGACTTTTATGGTGCCGTTGATCGACGGCCCCTCTTCATCGCTGGTGATCAGAAATGCGATGCGACCGCTGTGATCCGGATGCTGTGCCACAAAACGTTCGCAGGCGGTGACCATCGCCGCGAGGCTGCCTTTCATGTCGGCGGCGCCGCGTCCATAAAGAACGCCGTCGCGAATCGTCGGTTCGAAAGGGGGTGTTTGCCACTGGGTTTCGGGGCCGGTCGGCACCACGTCGCTGTGACCGGCAAAACACAGGATGGGGCCATTATCCTTGCCATCGATGCCGCCGTGCACAGCCCAGAAATTGTCGACGTCTTCGAAACGCAGCGGCGTGCAATGAAATCCGCTGGCGGTCAGCCGCCGCATCATCAGCGCCTGGCAGCCGTGGTCGACCGGCGTTACCGAACGGCGGCGCATCAGATCGAGCGTGAGTTCAAGCGTGGGGGATAACGTGGAGCGGGCGGTAGTCATCGGGCGTCACAACATAAAATGGATCGAAATAAAAGAGATCGAAAATAAAAGAGTCGAAAAAAGTCGGTGAAGTGTAACAGAGCACATTTGCGAAGTTTGGTCATGACCCGTTCGCACAGTTGTCATGTTCGGGGGTTAGCGTCGGCGTCGTGTTGCTCATTGCGCTGCCTGGTAGTGAGCCGTCTTGGTTGTATGTGGAGGGAATGCCATGTCTCATATTCAGCGAATTGAAAATCTCGTGCGCCGCAACGAGCTGACCCTGCGTGAAGCACAACGTCGCGAAATCGCCTATCAAGTCGAGCGGTTTCTCCAACATGGTGGCCATATCGATGTACTGCAAAGCCCCTTTGACGATGCGAGCCCGCCTATCGGTCGCGTCTGGTGGGATGCG
>JBEVMI010000190.1:0-3068 GCA_040508685.1 Spongiibacteraceae bacterium | reverse complement strand
CGCAGCGACGAACACAACGCGATCACCAACCGAAGGACGCCGGGCTTTAGCCGCCCACCGGTGTGGGTCTTTTTATTGACATCCCGAGTCTACACCCGACCGAATCGTCTTGGGCAAAATTGATGGGAATATGGCGATTGTTTCGCAATGATGCCAACACGAATGTGCGTTGCAGAAATACCATTGAATGCGCGCAATTAAAATAATCCCATCGCGATGCCGGCCGCCATCGTCAGGCCCAGCTCCTCGCAACGCTGCAGGCCCGCCGTTGTCGGCAGTCCTTTAACGATCACCGGCTCCGCGATTTTTTTCAGCGGATAACCAGCGACGATACGCTCCAGCATTCGCACCGCACCACTGCCGTCATTGCCGGCACTGATAAACGCTGCATAGGGCAAACTCAATTGATGCGGTTGTGCCGGATAAAACGTACGCGCCAGAAAATCGGTGAGACCGCCCGACAGATAACCAAAATTTTCCGGCGAACCAAAAATCACCGCATCGGCCCACAACAGATCGCGCGTCCCCGCCTCCATCGCGCGCCACACCCGTACGTCGACATTATTTTCCTGCAAGGCACCCTGCCGAACCGCCTGCGCCAGCTGGGCGGTGGCTCCGGATTGCGAGTGATAAACGACTAACAGATTTTTCATGGCGATAGCCCAGCTACGCAGGCGCCGAGAATCGTCTCGCCATAAATACGTAAAACACGCCATGCAGAGCGATACCGGTCGAATCGGCCAACAGGTCCAGCAGGGATGCCTCGCGCGATGGCAGAAATGCCTGCACGATTTCGATCAGCACGCCGTATCCGATCAGCCATAACGCCAACCGCCACCACGGCTGGCGGGGCCACGACAACATTGCCAATACGGAGAGAACAAAAAATGCGAGCGTGTGATCGCCTTTGTCCCACCTTGTGGATACCGGTACCTCCGGCCCCGGCATAAAGGCGAGCATCGATATCGACAACAACGCCAGCCAGAACAGTACCTGCGCGCGCCGCGGGGTCAACCATTGCCACATCGCTGCGATCATCCGTAGCGTTTGTCGGCGACAAAAGGATTGTGCTCGCGCTCTTCGCCGAAGGTCGAGGTCGGACCATGACCCGGCACGAACGCCACGTCATCGCCGAGCGGCCACAATTTGCTGCGAATGGCGTTGATCAGCGTGGCGTGATCGCCGCGCGGAAAATCGGTGCGCCCAATGGAACCCTGGAACAACACGTCGCCGACAAAGGCGAGCTTCTGCTGGGGATGAAAAAACACCACATGACCCGGTGTGTGACCGGGACAATGCAGGACCTGCAACGTCTGTTCGCCGAATTGCACGGTATCGCCATCGTTGAGCCAGCGGTCCGGCTCGAACGGTTCGGCATCGGGAAATCCGAACATCTTGCTCGACGAACCAAGCTGATCGATCCAGAACTTGTCCTCGATATGCGGACCTTCGATCGGCACATGGAGCTCGTCGCGGATCTCGCCCGCCGCCGCACAATGATCCATGTGGCCATGCGTCAGAAAAATTTTCTCCAGCGTGACGCCCAGTTTGTTCAGCGCCTCCTTGAGCCGCGGAATATCTCCGCCCGGATCGACCAGTGCCGCCTTGCGGGTGGTCTCGCAAACCAAAATGCTGCAATTCTGCTGAAATGCCGTAACCGGCACGATGGCGATTTTCATCATGATGCGGAAGCCTGAAAACATCGAATTGGGCCGGAGAATATCACATCGACCCGCGCTTCCTGCTCTGGGCTGCGGCCCGCATCGAGCAAGCCCCGGCGCTTAACGGGCCGCGTTGACGGTATTTGGCAACGCCTGCAAAGTTCAGCCTTCAGCAACCAGCGAAGACAGGAAAAACCGATGCGCAAAGTGGGGACGGTCAAGGAAATCTGGCGGTATCCGGTCAAAGGCATGGCCGGCGAAACCCTCGACGCGTGCGACCTCGGCGCCGTCGGCCTCATGGGCGACCGGATCTGGGCATTGCGCGACAACGCACGCCAGGAAATCCAGAGCTGCAAATTTCGCCCCGAACTTCTGCTCTGCTCCGCCAGTTGCCGCAGCGGCGCATCTGCCGGTAGCAGCGATCAAGTCGACGTTCTATTTCCCGATGGCTGCCTGCTCGGCAGTGACCACAGCGATATTCACGCGCGACTGTCGGCGTTGACTGGTCGCCCCTCCACGCTGGAATCGCTGCGCCCGAATTCGGATCTCGACTTCTATCGTCGCCACAAACCCGACGACCACACCTGGCTAAGCGAACTCAAGGCAACCTTCGAGCGCGAAGCCGGCGAACCCCTGCCCAACTTCTTCGACGACTTCCCGGCAGCGGCGGCGGAGTTCGTCGCGCTGCCCGGAACGTTTTTTCTGGTCACACCGTTCCACGTCGTCACCACCGCCACGCTGGCGCACCTGAAAAAACTCAACCCACAAGCCGACTGGGACGCACGTCGATTCCGCCCGAATGTTGTAATCGAAACCCTGCCCGGTGCTGAAGGATTGCTCGAGCAGGAGTGGATCGGCAAAAAGCTCGCACTCGGCGACGCCAGCATCGATTGCGCAGGCACTACGCCCAGATGCGGAGCCGTCACCCGCGCGCAACGCCATTTCGCGTTCGACAAAAGTATTCTGCGGACCATCGTCCGGGAAGCCGATCAAAATGTGGGGATTTACGGCACGACGGTAGATGCTGGCGAACTGCGGGTCGGCGACCCGGTCTTTGTCAGCTGATGCAGCATGGCAGCGCGGTTGCCAACCGAGGCGTTCTCGGCTAGAGTGCGCGCCTCTTGAAATCAGCAGGAATTGTGCGATTTCAGGGATATGGTGAGGTGGCCGAGCGGCTGAAGGCGCACGCCTGGAAAGTGTGTATACGTTAATAGCGTATCGAGGGTTCGAACCCCTCCCTCACCGCCAAATGCTCTTTCTAAGACAAAAAACCCGACCTCGCGTCGGGTTTTTTATTTGTGGTTTGGGACGGTCGAGAACACTCGCAGGGTTCGACAAATTGCACAGCAATTTGAGACGAGCCGAAACGCGGCGAAGCCCGCAGGCTGTTCTGATCCAGCCCCCTCA
>JBEVMI010000134.1:0-3680 GCA_040508685.1 Spongiibacteraceae bacterium | reverse complement strand
GTGAAGATGACATCGCCTTTTCGGACAGTGGTGATTACGCTGCCAACGTCGAAATGGCCGAGGCGATTGCGCCGGCAGGTGCCCGCGCTGCAGCAACCCAGCCCCTGCAAAAAATCGCCACCCCCGGCGCGCACACCATCGAACAGGTCTGCGCATTTTTGAAAATACCTGCGAAACAAACCGTGAAAACCTTGATCGTGGTGGGAAGCGAAGAAAACTCGCTGGTCGCACTGGTGTTGCGCGGCGATCACGAACTCAACGAAATCAAGGTGGAAAAAATTGCCGGCGTCGGCAAACCACTGCAATTCGCCAGTGAAGAACAGATTCGCCAGGCCACCGGCTGCAATCCGGGCTCACTCGGACCGGTTGGTTTGAATATGGTTGTAATCGCCGATCGCAGCGCTGCCCACCTGGCCGATTTTGTCAGCGGCGCCAATGTCGACGGCTTCCATCTCACCGGTGTGAATTGGGAGCGCGATCTACCGGCACCTCGCGTGGAAGACTTGCGCAGTGTTGTCAGCGGCGATCCCAGCCCCGATGGCAATGGCACGCTGTCGATCAAACGCGGCATCGAAGTCGGCCATATCTTCCAGCTCGGCACCAAGTATTCGCAGGCGATGAATGCAAAAGTCTTGAATGAAGAGGGCCGCGACCAAGTCATGATCATGGGCTGCTACGGTATCGGCGTGTCGCGTGTGGTCGCATCTGCGATCGAGCAGAATCACGACGACAAAGGCATTCTCTGGCCGGATGCGATCGCGCCATTCCGGATCGCCATCGTGCCGCTCAATGCACAAAAATCGGCGCTCGTGCGCGAACAGGCCGAGCAGCTATACGCGCAGTTGAGCAGCCTTGGCTATGATGTTTTCCTGGATGACCGCAACGAACGCCCGGGCGTGAAATTTGCGGACATGGAGCTGGTCGGCATTCCCCACCGTTTTGTGATCGGGGAACGCGCGTTGGCAGACAACAAAATTGAATACAAGGGGCGCGGCGACAGCGAGGCCCGGGAAATTGCTCTCACCGATGTTCTGGCTTTTATCGAACAACATATTCCGCGTCTTCCATAAGACTCTGGCATTCGCTTGCGCGTGTTCGCTCGCAAATATCGCGCATGCCGGCGGGATGCCGCGCGATGCGCAGGAGCGCGCCGAAATGCGCACGTTCCTGCAGGACGCAATCACCAAGTCGGATAGTTTTACCGATCGTTTCGACGCCGAGGTCTGGCTGCTCGACATGTCGACGCGGCTCGCGAAGTACGTGCCCGACCCCGAGGAACGACTCGAGCTGTTGCGCGCCATCCACCGCGAGGCGAAACGCGCACAGCTTAAGCCCGATCTGGTGCTGGCGCTGATTCAGGTGGAGAGTCGCTTCGATCGCTTCGCGGTATCGCGTGCAGGCGCGCAGGGTTTGATGCAGGTGATGCCGTTCTGGAAAAACGAACTCGGCCAACCCGAAGACAACCTCACCGAAAACAATACCAACCTACGTTATGGATGCCAGATCCTGCGTTTTTACATGCAGAGAGAAAGCGGCAACTGGCGCACCGCATTGGCGCGCTACAACGGCAGTTACGGCAAGGATTGGTACCCGGCGCGGGTAATGGATGCGTGGAGAGAACGCTGGTACACGGGCGACATGTAGCAGAAGCCGATTAGAACAGCCCGAATTTTTTCAGCGTTTCGGTCAGCTTTTCGGTGTTGACGGGCTTGTGGATAAAATCGACGGCTCCGAGCTTCAGCACACGCTCGCGTGCCTCGGGCTGAATGTCCGCAGAAATAACGATGACCATTGCATTCAAATCTTCGGCGCGAATCGCCGCCAGTACGCCATAACCATCTAGCTCCGGCATGGTCAGGTCGAGAAACACCATCTCGCCCTTGCCGGCGCGGATTGCCTCCAGGCCCAGCACGCCATTCTCCGCAAAAGTGACGTCGACATCCCAGCCCTCAGGCAGGGAGCGCAACACTTGCTTGCGCGCCATGTTGGAGTCATCACAGATCAACAGGGGAATGGACATGGGAATACGAACTCACCGGGACCGCTATCATCCCGGCCAAGTATAGCCGCGGTTATTTCCGAGGACAGTGAAAATACCGAAGGAATCCGTCAACCACTCGAGGCAGCCCCGGCAACCACCAGATCGGCGGGCTTGCCGACATCCTGATTCCAACGCTCGAGCAGCGCGGCCAGCGTTTGTGCCTGCACGAACAGCGCCTGCAATTCCTCAGTGCAATCCCTGGGGCCCAGATAGACCGGCACTTTGAGCAGCTCCGACACCAAAGGATGGCGTGGTTGTTCGATGCGATTGACCTCGAGGCGCCAGCGCACGCTGTGCAGCAGGGTGCGGTAGAACAACAATTTAGTCGTGAGACTGAGCTGACTGAAATTGGTCAGATCGCTAAACGATTTGAAGTCGCAGGCAAACAGCAGCGCACCACGATCACCCTTGGCTGCCACCGTAGCCTTGCGCTCGCTGTCGAATAACAGGGCAAGATCACCGAACAGCTCGCCCGGAGTAATCACATTCAGCGCCGCCCCCGGCGCCGGCTCGTCGCGAAATACCTCCAGCTCACCCTTGATCAGAAAATACAACCAGGTGCCTTTCTGGCCGCGCCGCATGATGGTTTCGCCGGGCAACAGCTCAACCAGGCAGGAATAGGTCAGCAACAATTGCAGCTGCTGTTCGTCGCGCTGCCGCAACTCCTTGAAAAAAGGAATGCGCCCCAACAGCGAGGTCAGCTCCGCGGCGGGAACCTGGCGTATTTCAATTATTTTCATGTGGGCCCCGGGGGTTAGATAAAACTGCGTGCCGGATCATCCATCTGGATGCCGCGAATCCAACACAGGGAACAGACCAGCCCATTCTGCCAGAAGCCATCCTTTCAAGGCACATTTACCCACCATTCAGATCGGCAACGCCGTGAACCACTGCAAAGTTCAGACGCAAGACAGGCGGCTTTACAGGGCATTTATCAGGGCCGCATTAACGCATCCGGAAAATCTGGTCTATCTTTAGGCCGAAAACAAAAAGGGGCAGGTGAACGCGATAAGCCGCGGCAACTCTTGGAACCAAATGAGTTGACGGACCTTGCATTTCCCAGCTCCGCCGTACGGGCATGACGCACGTACTGGCCGCCGCGGTGGCAAGAACATAAAAACGGGCTCGACCCGCACTGGATCAGTCAGGAAGGCAACATCATCATGAAACATTGGCTTAGGGTATCGCTGTTTGTCGGGTTGGTTACATCGTTTGCGGGCTTTGCAGACAACCTGCAATTGAACGGCATCGCAGCGCAGGAACAACTGCGCAAAGAATATTACATCGGCGCACTTTACCTCGAAGCGCTCAGTCGCGACCCCGCCGCCATCAGTGCACAGAGCGGCACCAAACGCATGGTTCTGCATGTCACCGCCGACCGCTGGTCGCCGATGCAATTCGCCCAGCAATGGAACCAAATGATCCTGATCAACAACGGCGGCGCCACGCTCAACGCCAACGTGATGGACGTACTCAATTTCACCAGTGTCCCCAAAGGTGATCTGGTGGCCGGCGATGAGCTGGCCATAGAACTCGACCGCGGCGCCTCGGTAGTGACGCTGAACGGCACGACCGTCGTCCGCACCAGCAGCCCCAATCTGTTCAATATGCTGCTGAACACCTGGGTCGGCGCCCGCCC
>JBEVMI010000121.1:0-3779 GCA_040508685.1 Spongiibacteraceae bacterium | reverse complement strand
ATATTCCCGCGCACCATCCTGCGCGCGCCATGCACGACACCTTTTATGTCGATGCCAGCCATGTACTGCGGACGCATACATCACCGGTGCAAGTGCGGGTCATGGAAAATCGTGAGCCGCCGCTGAAGGTGATCTGCCCGGGCCGTGTCTACCGCTGCGATTCCGATCTGACTCATACCCCGATGTTTCATCAGGTCGAAGGTCTGCTGATTAGCGAGACCAGCAGTTTCGCCGAACTGAAGGGGGTGATTCAGGAGTTCCTGCGTGTGTTCTTCGAGAAGGATTCCGAAGTTCGCTTCCGCCCCTCATTTTTTCCGTTTACGGAACCGTCTGCAGAGGTTGATATTCAATGCGTGCTTTGCGATGGCGCTGGTTGTCGCGTCTGCAAACAAACTGGCTGGCTGGAAGTGATGGGCTGCGGCATGGTGCACCCCCGCGTGTTTGAAATGTCCGGTATCGACAATCAGCGTTTTAGTGGCTTTGCATTTGGTATGGGGGTCGAGCGCCTCGCCATGCTTCGCTATGGGGTCAATGACTTGCGACTGTTTTTTGAGAATGATATGCGCTTTCTCGAGCAGTTCCGCTGACGCCAACGTAAAACAATCTCTGGAAGTTAGAGCATGAAATTCAACGAACAATGGCTGCGAGAATGGGTGAGCCCCTCCGTTAGCGTGAACGAACTGTCCGCACAGTTGACCATGGCTGGCCTGGAGGTCGACGCCATTGACTCAGCCGCAGCCGTATTCAGCGGTGTGGTGGTCGGCGAGATCCTGGAGGTGCAGCAGCATCCCGACGCCTACAAGCTTCGTGTCTGCCGCGTCAGCAATGGCGCCGAAGCATTTCAGGTTGTGTGCGGTGCCGCCAATGCCCGTGTTGGCGTCAAGGTGCCATTCGCCCGGATCGGCGCTGTGCTGCCGAATGTCACCATCAAGCAGGCCAAGCTGCGCGGTGTCGAGTCGTTCGGCATGTTGTGTGGTGCATCCGAGTTGGGGCTGGTCGATGAGATTGACGGTCTTTGGGAGTTGCCTGCTGATGCTCAGGTTGGCGCGGACGTACGTGCGCTGTTCCAGCTCGACGACAGGATTTTTGAAATCGGGTTAACGCCGAATCGCGCCGACTGTTTGAGCGTCTCCGGGATCGCGCGGGAAGTCGGTGTGCTCAATCAGCTGACGGTGATTGCCCCCGCCATCAACGCCGTCGAACCAACGATTACCGATGTATTGCCGGTAACCATAGAAGCCACAGCGGAATGCCCGCGTTATGTTGGTCGTGTCATTCGCAATGTCGATCTGACTCGCCCGGCGCCGCTGTGGTTGCGCGAACGTTTGCGGCGCTGTGGCATCCGCAGTATCGACTCGGTCGTCGACGTCACCAATTACGTCATGCTTGAACTCGGCCAGCCCATGCACGCTTTCGATCTGGGTCGGCTGCAGGGCGGCATTCAGGTGCGCCTGGCAAAGGCCGGAGAAACACTCGAAGCGCTTGATGGGCAGACGCTTGAACTGCGTGCTGGCTCCTTGGTTATTGCTGATCATTCGAGGCCATTGGCTTTAGCCGGTGTTATGGGCGGTCGGCCGTCAGCGGTGAGTGCGGAAACGCGCAACATCTTTCTGGAATCGGCCTTTTTCGCACCGGAACTGATTGCCGGGCGAGCGCGCTCTTACGGGTTGCACACCGAGTCGTCGCATCGTTTCGAGCGCGGCGTCGATTACACCCTGCAAAATCGCGCGATCGCGCGGGCGACACAGCTGATTCTCGAGATTGTCGGCGGCGCCGCCGGGCCGGTTGTCGAGCAGGTGACTGCCGAATTGCCGATTGCCGGTCGCATTACGCTGCGCGAGGCCAGTATTTCGCGAATGCTGGATATCGAGCTGCCGGCTGTCACGATCGAAGAAATTCTTATCGGTTTGGGGATGGCGATCGAACGCGTTGCCGATGGCTGGCTGGTCGTGCCGCCGAGCTGGCGCTTCGATATCACGATCGAGACCGATCTGCTGGAAGAGCTGGCGCGAATTTACGGCTACAACCGTCTGCCCGTACGTTCGATCCGCGCGGATCTGCCGTTGACACCGAAGCCGGAGCAAAAGCTGCCATTGGGTTCAGTGCGGCGGGCGCTGCTCGCACGCGGTTACCAGGAAGCGATTACCTACAGTTTTGTCGATCCCAAGATGCAGGCATTGCTGGCGCCCGGGCAAGCGGTGGTGGAGCTGCGCAATCCGATCTCCAGCGATATGAGTGTGATGCGCACGACCCTGTGGGCAGGCTTGCTGAATACTGCAATCCACAACCTCAATCGTCAGCAGAGCCGGATTCGATTGTTCGAGACCGGTCTGCGTTTTATCCCTGGTGCCGATGGTCTGGTTCAGGAGCCCATGCTGGCCATGCTGGTAACGGGGTCTCGCCATCCCGAGTCGTGGAGTGGCAGTACTGACGCGGTGGACTTTTATGATCTGAAGGGCGATCTGGAGGCCGTTCTCGATCTGGCGCGAGTAAGGGGTGCAATCGAGCTGGTGCGCGGTAGCGACCCCGCCTTGCATCCTGGGCAGTGCGCTGAAATCCGTCGTGGCGGTAGTGCAGTCGGCCGCATCGGCGCTTTGCATCCCGAGTTGCAGCGTCAGTTCGACATCCAGCAGTCGGTGTTTTTGGCAGAGATCGCACTGTCGGCGCTGGACGATGGCCCGCTGCATCGCTTCGCCGAATTGTCGCGGTTCCCCGCCGTGCGTCGCGATATCGCAGTAGTGGTGAGGCGTGACGTGCTTGCCCAAGAGCTGCAGTCGGCAGTACGCGGTGCGGCCGGCCGAAGCTTGAGTGACCTCACGCTATTTGACGTTTATCAAGGCAAAGGTATTGATCCTGAAAGAAAAAGTTTGGCTTTAGGCTTGACGTTCCAGGATTCATCACGCACCCTTACCGAGGATGAAGTGAACGCCGCGATCGAAGCTGTACTCGGTGCGCTGGCAGAGCGTTTCGGTGCGACCTTAAGGAATTGACCATGACGGCCCTTACCAAGGCAGAGATGGCCGAAAAACTATTCGAAGAACTGGGGCTCAACAAGCGCGAAGCCAAAGAGCTTGTCGAAACGTTTTTTGAAGAGATTCGCTCCTGTCTGGAGACCAACGAGCAGGTCAAGCTGTCGGGATTTGGTAATTTTGATTTGCGCGACAAGAGTCAGCGTCCTGGGCGTAACCCAAAAACCGGTGAAGAAATTCCTATTTCAGCCCGACGTGTCGTGACGTTCCGCCCGGGTCAGAAATTGAAAGCAAGGGTGGAAGCGTATGCTGGAACCAAGTCATAACGACGAATTGCCCGTAATTCCGGCGAAACGTTATTTCACCATCGGCGAAGTCAGCGACCTGTGTAGTGTCAAGCCGCACGTGCTGCGTTATTGGGAGCAGGAATTCCCGCAGTTGAAGCCGGTCAAGCGCCGTGGTAATCGCCGCTATTATCAGCGCCAGGATGTGCTGCTGATCCGTCAGATTCGCAGCCTGTTATATGAGCAGGGCTACACCATCGGCGGCGCGCGTCAGCGCATGACTGATGCAGTCGATGGCAGTGACGATAACGACTATAAACATCTGATCAAGCAAATGATTGTTGAGCTTGAAGATGTTCTGAAAGTCCTGAAAAGTTAGTTCCCTCGGCTAAATCCATACGGTAAGATGCGCCCCACTCGCGAGGGCGCATTTTTCTCAATGCAAAATCACGATTTGTTAACGGGGCGTAGCGCAGCCTGGTAGCGCACATGCCTGGGGGGCATGTGGTCGCAGGTTCAAATCCTG
>JBEVMI010000090.1:0-4004 GCA_040508685.1 Spongiibacteraceae bacterium | reverse complement strand
CTGGATACGACGCGCCTCAACAAGAGCCTGGTGCGGCTCAACGGCGAGGGCGACTTCCAGTCGGTGGATTACGCCATCGACAACACGGGCGGGCGGCGTGTGCTCAAGGTCATCCCGATCGAAAAGCCGTGGGGGCCGGACTATCTGCGCTTCGGGCTGGGGTTGGCGAGCGACTTCAGCGGCGATGCCTATTTCAATATCCTCGCGAGTTATCGCAAGACTTGGCTCAACGAACTGGGCGCCGAGTGGCGCAATGATTTCCAGATCGGGCGCAGCTCCAGTTTCACCACCGAGTTTTATCAGCCGCTCGACGAAAAGAATTATTTCTTCGTCGCGCCCCGTGCGAGTTACGAACGCCGTGCGACCACGCTGTATCGGGATGACGACCGCATCGCCAGTTATGACGTGAATACCTCTGCGATCGCTGTCGATCTCGGGTCGCAGTTCTACCGCTATGGAGAAATGCGTCTGGGGATACTGGGCGGCCAGGTCAAACCAAGCCTGGATACGGGACCGGAACTATTGTCGCCGGGCGAAGCGCGGATCAACGCCGGCGCCTATGTCTTTCGTTTGCAGTTCGATCAGCTCGACAGCGTGAACTTTCCCCGTTCCGGCTGGCGCGGTGGCACGCGAGTATACAAATCCAGCGGCGATCTCGGTGCCGATGAGTCCTACATCAAAGCGGAGGGAGAAGTGGTCACCGCCTTTTCGGTGGGCGAACATACCTTCAACCTCTCCGGCAAACTTGGCGACAAGGTGGGCGACGATCCGCTGCCCCGCTACGACCAGTTTCAATGGGGTGGGTTTTTGCAGGGGTCGGGTTTCGCCACCGGGCAATTGCTCGGCGAAGGTTTGCAGTTCGGCCGTTTGATGTACTACCACCGCATCATGCGCGGTACGCTGCTGGATGGTGCCTATGGCGGATTTTCTCTCGAGGCCACGAAAATCAAGAATCCGCTGGTGCCGGGCAATTCGGATGAGCTGACCAAGTCGGGCAGTATCTTTATAGGCTCCGATACGCCGCTTGGCCCTGCCTATCTGGGATACGGGCGCACGGAGCACGGCGACGATGCGTTCTATTTTTTTCTCGGCAAGCCGTATTGATGGGGCGAAAATACAACGGTAGTAATTGCGCCAGACACGGAGTTAATATCGACGGCATGTTGTAGCGGTTTGCTGTCCGATTGATGGAGGCATTTCAACGCTATGAGTACGGCCTGTCTTGCGATACTGATTGATGCAGTGCGCTATCAGCTCCGCTCCCGCGGGCTGTTGCAGACGAGTGTTGTGCTGCAATTGCTGTCTTTTCCTTCCCTGTTTCCTTCTTCCTGCCGATCTGCGTTGCACCGCCATTCGTGGTCCGGGCTGCCGGTCGCGCAACGTGTTCCCCTCTCCGAATACTTGCTCTGGTTTCGTTGTTGTCGAAGTTGTGCGTCGACCGATGCTCTTCAGAAATTTTTTTGATCAATTTGAGCGTGACCACAGTTAACCCATAACAGCATAAGGATACGGGTTATGACGCTGGCGATTGTACTGGTGGTACTGGTAGCAGGTTCGGTCCTGTTTCATTTTCTGAGCCCATGGTGGTTTACCCCGATCGCATCCAACTGGAGTTCGATCGACGATACGGTTTCGATCACGTTCTGGGTGACCGGTATTGTTTTTGTAGCGGTGAATTTGTTCATGGCGTATTGCGTGGTGCGCTACCGGCACACCAAAGGCAAACAGGCGCATTACGAACCCGAAAATAAAAAACTGGAATGGTCGCTGATCGGTCTCACCACCGTCGGCATCGTCGCGATGCTGGCGCCGGGTTTATTTGTGTGGGCTAATTTCGTCAATCCACCCGAAAATGCGCGGCTGTTTGAAGTTGTCGGCCAACAGTGGCAGTGGAGTTACCGCTTCCCGGGCAAGGATGGCGTGCTGGGCGCAGTTAATACGCGGCATGTCAGCACCACCAATCCCTTCGGTATTGATGTCGATGATGCGGCGGGGCGCGACGACATCGTAGTCAATAATCCGGTGCTGCATCTGCCGGTGGGGCAGCCAGTAAAAGCGCTGATGCGATCCAAGGATGTGCTGCACGATTTTGCCGTACCGCAGTTTCGCGTAAAGATGGACATGGTGCCGGGGCAGGTGACATATGTCTGGTTTACACCCACGCGCATCGGCACATTTGAAGTGTTGTGTCAGGAGCTCTGCGGCATTGCACATTTTGCGATGCGCGGGCTGGTCGTGGTCGAATCCGCCGATAATTTTCAGCAATGGCTCGACAGTCAGCCGACCTTTGCGTTATCGCAACAGCACATCAATACCGGCGATGTGGCGGCGGGGCAAACGCTTTATGCGCTGTGTTCCACCTGTCATGGCGCGCAAGGTCAGGGCGATGTTGCCAAACATGCACCCAAGCTCAGCGGGCAATCTCCGGCTTATCTGAAGCGCCAGCTCGAATATTTCAAAAACGATATGCGCGGTTCGCATGCCCTCGATACCTTCGGACAACAGATGGTGCCGATGGCTGCGACGCTGGATGGTGCGGCCGCCATCGACAATGTCGTGGCCTACATCGAAACCCTGCCCGATACGGCCGCGAACAAAACCATTAAAGGCGACGTCCAGAATGGACGGGCGCTCTACACCACCTGCGGCGTGTGTCACGGCGCGCGCGGTCAGGGCAATTTCATGCAAGGCGTGCCGCGCCTCGCCGGCATGGATGACTGGTACATGGCGACGCAGCTGAATCATTTCAAAACGGGTGTGCGCGGTGTGCATCCGGCCGACGCATACGGCTCGCAGATGCGTTTTATGGCGGCGATGCTGAACGACGAGCAGGCGCTGAACGATTTGCTGACTTACGTGAATACGCTGTGACAAGAAAATAACTCAGCGAAAGAAATAGCCCCGCGAATAAATAGAAGAGGAACGTGCGATGACGGAAATTGCGGTAACGGATCAGGTTCATGACCATCACGAACCGCGCAGTTTTATCACGCGCTATATCTGGAGTCAGGACCACAAGGTCATCGCCATCCAGTATGGCGTGACGGCGATATTCGTCGGTGTGATCGCGATGGTGTTGTCGTGGCTGATGCGTATCCAGCTCGGCTTTCCACATTCCGTGTCGCTGATCGATCCGAATGCGTATTACCAGTTCATCACCATGCACGGCATGATCATGGTGATTTATCTGTTGACCGCATTGTTTCTCGGCGGTTTCGGCAACTATTTGATCCCGCTGATGATCGGGGCGCGCGACATGGTATTTCCCTATCTCAACATGCTGAGTTACTGGTTTTATTTTTTGTCGGTGCTGGTGTTGCTGGCGGGATTTTTTGTAACCGGGGGGCCGACCGGTGCGGGCTGGACGCTGTATCCACCGCAGGCCATCCTGCCCGGCACGCCCGGTGTCGACGGCGGCATCATCACGATGCTGATCTCGCTGGCAATTTTTGTCGTCGCGTTCACGATGGGCGGGCTTAATTACGTCACCACGATTTTACAGGCACGTACCAAGGGCATGACGCTGATGCGGATGCCATTGTCGGTGTGGGGCATATTCATGGCCACCGTACTGGGGTTGCTGGCCTTTCCGGCGCTGTTCGTCGCCTGCGTCATGATGCTGCTCGACCGCGCGCTCGGCACCAGCTTCTTCATGCCGGCCATCGTCGAGGCGGGCGAGCAGTTGCAGCACAATGGCGGCAGTCCGATCCTGTTCCAGCACCTGTTCTGGTTCTTCGGCCATCCAGAGGTCTACATCGTCGCACTGCCGGCCTTCGGCATCGTCTCCGACCTGATCAGCGTACATGCGCGCAAGTGCATCTTTGGCTACCGGCAGATGGTCTGGGCCATCCTGGCCATCGCGGTGCTCAGCTTCGTCGTCTGGGCCCACCACATGTTCGTTAGCGGCATGCACCCCTGGTTCGGCTTCTTCTTCGCCACCAGCACGCTGATCATTGCCGTGCCCACGGCCATCAAGGTCTACAACTGGCTGCTCACGCTCTGGC
>JBEVMI010000455.1:0-5630 GCA_040508685.1 Spongiibacteraceae bacterium | reverse complement strand
CGCGCGGTTCCTGGCAGGAAGGCGGATTCCCGCGCGGCGGGCGCGGCGAAAACGACCTTTCCCAAACGTTATTCCCGGTGCAAAAAATTTCGCAATAATTTTTTACGTTTCTTCAACATATCTCTGACGGAGTCAATCATGGCAACATCGAAAGAACCCATTCGCATCGGTCTGATCCAGGACTGGGGCACCAAATGTCAATTCATCAAGGATCACTACGATGCGGTGCGCCTCGGCTTTGAAGACGCACGCAAGGAAGGCGTGATCGACTGCGAAATCGATCTGGTCATTCGCGAACAGGAAGCGTACCCCAAAGGCGATTCACGCATCGTCGTCGATATCTGGCGGGAAATGGAACGCGACAAAAAAATGCTGGCGGTGATCGGCCCGCAAGTGGCACAAGCCAATGTGTTGCTGCGCGATCCGGTAAACGCAGCGAAATTCGCGATGATCTCGCATTGTGCAACCGACCAGTTCTACGGCGAATACTGTTTCATTTTGCCGAACGGATTTTTCCCCGACGAAGTGCAGATGCTTGGCGCCTATCTGAAAAAACATGGGCTCAAACGCGTCGGCGTCATTTACGACGACAACGATCAGGGCAACGAATCCTTCGAATTATTGCCGCAGGGTATTCGCCGCAATGGCCTCGAAATCGTGCACGCCGAAAAAGTGCTGGATCCGCTAGTCACCGATACCGCTGCGGTGAAGGGTTATCTGGAGCGTATCCGCGCCGCCGATCCTGATGTGCTGATCTACCTCGGCAACGCGTATCTGCTGCGCGCGCTGACGCCAGCGGTGAAGGAAATGGGCTGGGATATTCCGCGTGTCACCACGACGACCTATGTCGGCATGGTCAATTATTTCCCCGACGATGCGAAATGGATTCTCGACGGCTGGGTCGGCATGGACCAGTACGACGAACGCAACACGTATATGCAGGGCGTGCTCGATCGCTTCGCGGCACGATTTAATGGTCGACGGCCAGCCGGCGCTTATACGGCGATTGGTTACGACTTCGCCCGCCAGGTTGCCGAAGGTATTGCATTGGCCCCGACGTTAACGCGGGAAGGTTTCAAGGAAGGACTCGAAAAAGTCCGCATGCTGCCAGCCGCTGCCGGTGCCGAGGGCAATTCTTCGAGTTACAGCCGCTACGATCATCGCGCTTATCAGGGACGCTTCATGGTGTGGCGCACGATGAAAGATGGTGTCGATACGCTCGTCGAGTAAATCCGACACAAAAAAGGAGGTCGCCATGTTGCATCCGATTCGCCGCGTCGTTGCCGGTCTCGATCCTGAAGGTCGTTCCTGCGTGCTGTTTGATGGCGACGCAACGACGGCAGCCGAAAATCCAGACTGGCCGGGCTTCGGCGTGAAACTGTTATGGCTGACCGAGCAGGCGCCGGCTGCGATCGAACCCGGTATCGACGCGGCCGACCGCCCGCTGACCATTATGCCGCCGCCCGGTGGCAGTACTTGTGTCGTCTGCGAATTTCCACCGTTGTCGAGCCTCGAAGCAATGACACCGCAACAACGTAACGCAGCGCAGAAACTGACATTCGGTAACAGCGGTGACGAACAGTCGCTGCAATTGCATGCAACGCCGACGCTCGACTATCTCGTCATGTTGTCCGGCGAGCTGACCCTGCTGCTGGAAGCTGGTGAAACCACGCTGCGTACCGGCGATATCCTGATCGATTGCGGCGTCAAACATGGCTGGGAAAACCGCGGTCATGTCCCTGCGATATGCCTGTCCGTGATGATTGTTAAAGCCTGATTCGCGGGCAGAATTTTTATTGTGTGCGAGAGAGCATGGTGGCAAGCTAGTACACCTCTACAACTTAGAGCACCTTAGTCAATACATGGAAAACGCATTCAAAACCATTATCCAGGCCGTCGGCGAAGACGTTAACCGCGACGGACTGCGCGACACACCCAAACGCGCGGCAAAAGCCTTCGAATTTCTGACCCAGGGCTATCGTCAGTCGCTGGATGACATCGTCAACAACGCACTGTTCGAATCCGACTGCAATGAAATGGTCGTGGTCAATGACATCGAGCTGTATTCGATGTGCGAACATCACATGCTGCCTTTCATCGGCCGCGCGCACGTCGCCTATTTACCCGGTGGCAAGGTGCTCGGACTTTCGAAAGTTGCGCGCATCGTCGACATGTTTGCGCGGCGTCTGCAAATCCAGGAAACGCTGACCGTACAAATCGCCGAAACCATCGAGCACGTTACCGGCGCTGCCGGCGTCGGCGTCATCATCGAAGCCAAACATTTATGCATGATGATGCGCGGTGTCGAAAAACAGAATTCGCTTATGCGTACCTCCGCCATGCGCGGTGTGTTCCGCAGCGATCCAGCGACGCGCAGCGAATTTCTGTCATTGATCGGCCGCGGTTGAAATTTCACCGGCGCAAAAAAATTTGAGTACAAAAGTGGCGACTGTCAGTGAAGTATTGATCCCCGTCGAAGACATTCAGCTCTCCGGATTACTGGCAACAGCGTGCGGCAAACCACGCGCGGTAATCATCGCGCTGCACGGCGGCGGTATGCGCGCGACGTATTTTCATGGTCAGCAACATCCCGATCTGTCGCTGCTGACGCTCGGCGCCCAACTGGGTTATACCGTACTCGCGCTCGACCGCCCCGGCTACGGTGCTTCCCACGGATTGGCTTTCGAGCGCGGCCGGATCGCCAACCAGGCGAACATGATCTTTGCGGCGCTGGATCATTTCGCCCGCGATCACGACATTGGCGCCGGTTTTTTTATTGTCTCGCATTCCTTCGGCATGAAAGTCGCCATTGCGATGGCTGCCCATGCACGCGGGCACGAGTTGCTCGGCATTGAAGCAACCGGCGCCGGCCTGCGCTACGACCCTGAGCAATTATATTTGTTTGAGGACATGAATGCGCCACGACCCAAAGGGCTGGAGCGCTCATTGTTCTGGGGGCCTGAAGCGCTGTATCCCGAAGGAACGTTTGCCCCGGGTGTGCGCCCCATCGCCGATGTACCGGATATCGAAAAAGACGAATCGACACGCTGGCCAAATTTATTACCGGAGTTTGCAGCGCGCGCGCGCATACCGATTCACCTGACCATTGCAGAGCACGAGCGCTGGTGGGACTTCACCACCGCCGCGCAGGATACTCTGCGCGAATTATTTGCCAACACCCCGCATTTTTCGATTTCCGCGCAACCGCGCGCAGGCCACAACATCAGCCTGGGGAAATCCGCGCGCGCTTATCATCTGAAAGTGCTGGCGTTCGCAGAGGAATGCGTGCTGGCGCGAACCGCAATATGAACGCTGGTTTCACCCAGCGTTTCGCATAACCAAGGGGATCAGCCAATACGATCAAACGCGACCGGCAACTTGCTGAGACCGCGCGCAAAACTATGAATGACCAACTCGGGCTCGCCGGCCAATCGCAAATTTTTCATGCGCTGCAGCACGATCGTAAATACGGTGCGCAATTCGGCGCGCGCCAGCGCATTGCCGACACAGAAATGTGAACCGAAGCCGAAGGTCAGATGCTGATTACCACCAGCGCGATCCAGTCGAACTTCATCGGGATTGTCGAAGCGGCGCTCATCGCGATTACCTGCGCCGTAACGCACCATCAAAATCGCATCTTTCGGTATTTTTACGCCATGAATTTCAGTGGCGGCAGTCGTGCGCCGAAACTGGGCTTGCAACGGAGTTGCCAGACGCAAACACTCTTCGACGAAGTTCGGAATTTTTTCCGGTTGCGCGCGCAGCGTGTCTTCGAGTCCGGATTCGATCAGGTACTGTATTCCGAGCGCTATGGTCGCGGTCGTGGTTTCATTGCCGGCCACGAGCAGGCCGGACAGGATGCTGACCATCAACTTCATTTCCAGCGGCTTGCCATCCAGTTGCGCCTGCGCCAAATCGCTGGTGATGTTGTCGCGCGGATGGTGTCGCATCTCTTCAACTTTTTGCGCCAGGTACAGCCGCATTTCGAGAACGTCCCGGTTAACCTCGAGCATGCGCTGCGGAGAAATGTGCACATCCGCCGAAAAAATCAATGCATCGGACCAGCGTTTGAAATCCTTGATACGTTCACGCTCGATACCGAGCTGATCGGCAATCACGATTACCGGCAGAGGAATCGCGAGTGCGCCGACGACTTCAACTTCGCCGCCCTCAATGAATTTATCGACCAGCTCATTACATAGATTTTCGATATAACCCTGCAACGCATTGATACGCGATACACGAAATGCGTAGTCCACCAATTTGCGAATGGCCGTGTGCTGCGGCGGATCGTTGTCGACCATCGCCGGTACCGGCTCCAGATCATGGGCACGATAGAGCGCATCGATTTCAGCCTTGACCGGCGACTCCCGATTGCTGAATTGATTGGTCATGTTGGAAAACAATGTCGTGTCACGCGCGATCACTTTCAGATCTTCGTAGCGCGTGATGACATACATGCCCGTGGTCGGGTCGAGATAGACCGGCTGTTCATCGCGCAAGGTTTTGTACGCGGCGAACGGGCATTTCAGAATATCGTTGTCGATAAAGCTGATGGGCTTGGCGGTCATCGCCGGCTCCTTTTTTAAGCAAATTCTTGTTGAAAAAACTCGCAGCGAATTGCTGCGGCTGGAAGCTTTCGGCGACAGCAAAAAGCCCATCGGATGATGGGCTTCTGTGCGACATCGCCAGCGCGATCCCGCGCCTGGCTCATTGCAGGTGTTTCGGCGCTTGCGGCAGGAAGATGACCTTGGTTTCCAGATATTCTTCGAGACCTTCGACACCATTCTGCCGACCGATGCCGGACTGTTTGAAGCCGCCGAACGGCAGGTGGTTGTCCACCGCCCAGTCGTTCTGCGTGAAGTTGCCGGCGCGGATGCGGCGACCGATGTAATACGCCTTTTCGAGATCCTCGGTGAACACCGAGCCATTGAGACCGAATGGCGAATCGTTGGCGATGCGGATCGCGTCTGCTTCCGTGTCGTACGGAATCACGCTGACCACCGGTCCGAAGATCTCTTCCTGGGCGATGGCGGCACTGTTGTCGACATTCGCGAACACCGTCGGCTGCACGAAGTAGCCGCGTTTCAGATCGGGCGGACGCTTGCCGCCGCAGGCCAGCGTGGCTTCGGCGCGCCCCTTCTCGATGTAACCGAGCACGCGCTCGTACTGGCGCTGCATCGCCAGCGGGCCCATCTGCGTTTTCTGGTCGAACGGATCGCCGACCACGATATTGTTGAAGGTCGCTGCCAGCGCTTCGACGAAGGCGTCGTGGCGTTTGCGCGACACGACAACGCGGGTCAATGCCGCACAGGCCTGGCCGCAGTTCAGCGTCGAAGCCGGAATCAGCGTCGGCAATACTTTCTCGATGGCGATATCGTCGAGCACGATGGCGGCGGATTTGCCGCCGAGTTCGAGACCGACGCGCGCAACCCGCTCGGCACAGACGGCCGCGATGTGTTTGCCGACCGCCGTACTACCGGTAAAGCTCACCTTGTCGATACCGTGATTGCGGATCAGGCGATCGCTGACTTCGCGACCGGCCGGCAGCATGTTCAAGACGCCGGGGGGCAGGCCGGCTGCGTCCGCCGCTTCGGCCATGATGTAGGCCTCTAGCGGGGTTTCCGGCG